>CAMBEV010000083.1 GCA_945865595.1 Nannocystis exedens
CATGAGTGTGTAGAAGAGCCCGTGTCCGACGAGAGATGCGATGATCGCCGCGTAGCCAATGCCCGCCCAGCCAACCCAGGTTGCTCGCGTGATCGCGACGCCCCAGTTGGGTTCGAGGAGTGCGCTCGCGAGCAAAAGCGGCCCCACGCCAATCACCGCGGTCCAACCTTGCTGGCTGAAAACGTCAAGCCCCGTGAGGTTCCGCATCAGCACGGTACCCAGCGCGAGAAAGAACGCTGAGACGAGCATCATGGCGAGTGCAGTAGGACTCTGCATCACGACCGGATCGAGTCCCAAGACGAGTACGCCCGCGAAGCTGAGCGCGATCGCCGCGCCGGTCCGCCAATCGAAACGTTCGCCGAGAAGCCACCAAGCGAGCAAGGCTCCCATGGGCACGTGGCTCTGCATGAGGATCGATGGCGAAGCGAGGGTCTTCGAGAGCTTCAGCGACCAAAAGCTGAGGCCGAAATGCAAGACGCCGTTGCAGAGCGCGACCGCAATCAGCCGAGGCCACTGTGCCGAGGCGGGGCGCTTCAGAAATTTGGCGAGGAGCAGCGACAGTAGACAAAGCCGCAGCGCCGTGAAGAGCAGCGGCGGAAATTCCTGTAGCGCGAGCTTCGACGTGAGAAAGTTGCCTGCCCACGCGAGGCAAATCAGCGCGATCAACGCGAAGTCGCGTCCGCGAAGGCCACCCGCCTGCGTGAGACCGCTCTTTGGCATGGGTCCGCTTGAAGTGTATCAGTATCGCTATGGTTACCCTACACGCGATCGGGTACTCGCCTTGGTCGGAACGGGCCCGGCGCTCTTTGAGTGGCGCGATGCGGTCTACGCCAAGCACCGCCCCGTTGAGTAGGCGGGCTTAATCACCTTCTGTTACGAGTGACCACATCGCTGTCTGGTCGCCCTCGTAAACGAGCGTCTCTCCCTGGAAGAATCGGAAGGCGTAGCGCGCCAGGACGCTCTTCGATCCCTTGCGAATTTGTGTGCCCCTGCATTCGAGCGACATCGGTTCGCCTGGTGTCGCGAGCGCCCGAAAGCGCGCGCTGTGGATGCGCCCGCCGTAGCCAATCCAGCCGTCGCGATGCCGAAGGTCAAGCACATAGAACGCGTGCGCAAATGCGACCATGCCAGTCATGTGGACCATGAGGCCGCCAGAGATGTGGCGCGGATGCCGAACGGGGTGCGCGCGCTGCTCGCGTGTGAGCGGCAATTCGTCGTGGGTCGGCATGCGTGCGACGATCAAGCTCTCGACGCGATCAACGCATGTGATCGCGTCGAGAAGAAGCCCACCGGGGCCGTAAGGGCAATCGCCGACAAAATAGGGGTCCAGCTCCATGCGCGTCTCCATACCAGAGGGGCCATGCCCCGGCAGGCCTGGCAGGTCTGGCGGGGGCGCAAAGCTTCTTGCGCGTGTGTAGGTGCGTGCGTCTAAGTCGCCTTGGGCTCCGAACCCTGGTAGACTCAATGGGCGGACGTGATTGGAGGGCGAAGAACGTGTCGATACTGGTCAAGCGCGATTTCGACGAGGTTGAGGGATCCCGCTCGAGTGATTACCGGCGGCTAGCCCAGCGGCTTGCGTTGCTCCAATCGCTCACCGCGGCTCTTGCCCGAGCACGCACGGGTGAACAAGTCGCGAACGTCATCATCGACGAAGCGCTAGCCGCCCTCGATGCGAATCTGGGGCTTGTTGCGGTCGTGAGCGACGACGGGCTCTCGCTTCGCAACATCGGGTTCAGGGGAGGCTCGGCGCTCGCCGACCCGAATTGGCAAGAGTACCCGCTCGACTCACCGGTGCCCGCTGCTGAAGCCTTCACGCAGGGCAGACCCGTCATGGTGCTCACGCGCGAAGAGCGCAACGAGCGCTTTCCAATTTTTACCGGGGCCTATGGTGATACGGGAGGGGCCCTTGCTGCGTTCCCGCTTGTGCTCGACAAGAAGCCGCTTGGCGTCCTGGTGTTCGGCTTCAAGGCGTCTTGCGCATTTGACTTCGAAGAAATTTCATTCCTGAACTCGCTTGCCGACCAGTGTGCGTTGGCGGTCGAGCGCGCGAGCCTCTCCGAAATTGCGCAGCGCGAAATCAGCGATCGCAAAGAAGCGGAAGCCGCCCTTCGAGAGGCGAATCGTCGCAAGGACGAGTTTCTCGCGATGCTCGCGCACGAGCTTCGCAATCCGCTTGCGCCCATTCGTACCGCGACGCAAATCCTTCAGCGCCTTGACGCGGGTGACCCGCGCGCCGCCAAGATGCGCGACGTGATCGAGCGCCAGAGTGCGCACATGGCGCGTATCGTTGATGACCTGCTCGACGTGTCGCGCGTGACCCAGGGACGCATGGTTCTCAACAAGGCGCGTATCGATCTCGGTGAGTGGGTGCGGCTGACCGTGGCCGATCATCGCGCTGTGATCGAAAGCGCGGGGATCACCCTTGAGAAGGCGCTACCGGAAGGGCCCGTTTGGGTGCTCGGTGACGGTACGAGGATCGCGCAGCTCATTGCCAGCTTGCTCGACAACGCTGAAAAGTTCACCCGCGCAGGTGGAACCATTCGCGTCGGTCTTGAAATTGAGCATGAGTGGGTACATTTGACGATAGCGGACACTGGCCTCGGTATGGAAGATGAGGTTCTTTCGCACCTGTTCGAGCCCTTTGCGCAGGCAGATCGATCGCTCGCGCGAAGCGGAGGCGGCTTGGGTCTGGGCCTCGCATTGGTTAAGGGAATTGCCGAACTGCACGGCGGTACGGTCTCGGCCGAGAGTGCGGGCCTTGGTCGCGGGTCGCGATTCAGTGTGCATTTCCCTCGATCCGAGGCGGGCATCGCGAGCGGGCCACCCTCGCCCCGGGCAGGGGTTACGATTCGCCGTCGTGTGCTCGTGATCGAGGACAACGTTGACGCTGCCGATACCCTGCGCGACTTGCTCGAGCTGCAGGGCCACGAGGTGCGCGTGGCCCATGACGGCAACGAGGGGATTGCGATCGCGAATTTGTGGGGCCCCGACGTCGTCGTGTCCGATATCGGACTGCCCGGCGACGCCGACGGATACGATGTTGCGCGGGCACTGAGCCGGGGCGCAAACGGCAAGCGGGCCCATCTGGTAGCCCTCTCAGGATACGGCAGTGATGCTGATCGCGCGCGCGCCGCCGAGGCCGGGTTCGACGTGTATCTCACCAAGCCGGTCAGCGCCGCAATGCTCACGCAAACGATTGCGGGCGCGCCGGCCGACGGTGCGTGATCTTAAGGAAGCGCTCGTCGAAGACGCGATCGCGCAACGCAGCCGCGCGCTGCAGGCCACCATGGTGAGCAAGGTCGAGTTCGCGGTTCTCGTGGTGCTCGCAGCGGCGCATGGGTATGCGCTGGGGAGAAAGGCCTTCCTCGGCGGCATGGGGCTCGAGGTCAGCAAGGAGCGGGACTTGTGGTTTCGTGGGCAGCTGGCGGAGATGGTGAAGAAGATTGACTAGTAGGACCCATCCATGACCACACCGTTGCGACAAATTTTGCCTTTGACGACGCTGTCGGTGCCGTCGATAACGATACCATTCTTGCAACGGTAGGAGCTGGAACCGTCGATGAGGATGGCCATCGAGTCACTCTCCACATCGCTTTCGGGGGCAGCGCCACAGCCAATCAAGCCAACGAACAATGCACCAATCAATGTTTGAATCTTCATTTGATTTTCCTGTCACCTACCGCGATATGCGCAGTGGTGACGAAGTGAAAAGCAAGTCGCGGGCCAACGCACAAACCCACAAGAAGGAATACCGGCGTGGTCTAGCCATACCGCGCGCCCCCGACCGTCTGTCCACCCCAACGGACGCCGCCTTGTTCCGCCGAAGTTGACGACATTGTAGGCCCCCGCTTCCCATCGTGGTCCCCCGCCTCTGTCCGAGCCCAGTCAATTCAGACATTGAACCTAAAATGCACGACATCCCCGTCGCGCATCACGTATTCCTTGCCCTCGATCGCCAGCTTGCCCGCCTCGCGGCACTTCGCTTCGCTGCCAAGACCCACGAAGTCTTCCCACCACATGACTTCGGCCTTGATGAAGCCCTTCTCGAAGTCGGTGTGAATCACGCCCGCCGCCTGGGGAGCCTTCGCGCCGACAACGGTCGTCCACGCGCGAATCTCCACTTTGCCAGCGGTAAAGAAGGTTAACAAATTGAGCAATTTGTAACCCGCGCGGATCACAGAGTTCAGACCCGGCTCCGTCAACCCCGCGCCCGCCAAGAACTCAGGCCGGTCCGCGGGCTCGAGCTCCGCAATCTGCTCTTCGAGCGCCGCGCAAATCGGAACGACAAGCGCGCCTTCGTCGTCGGCGAACTTTTTCAGCGCGAGGTAGTGGAGGTTCTTGTCGAGCGCCGTGAGCGACCCCTCATCGACGTTCGCGATGTAGAACGTCGGCTTCTGCGTGAGCAGCTGCATGTCACGCACGATGACGGCGGTCTCGTTGAACTCGGGGACCTTGCAGCTGCGTGCGGGTTTGCCTTGGTCAAGATGTGGAATCAATGCTTCGCAGATCGCTTCTGCGGCTTTCTCGATTGGACTATTGCTCTTGGCCGCCTTCTTCGCGCGGTCGAGGCGCTTCTGCACCGTCTCGAGGTCCTTGAGGCAGAGCTCCACCGTAACGGTATTGATATCGCCGACGGGGTCGACCTTGTTTTCGACGTGGACGATGTTCGCGTCTTCGAAGCAACGGGCCACTTGCACGATGGCGTCACACTCACGAATGTTGCTGAGGAACTTGTTGCCGAGGCCTTCGCCCTTGCTTGCACCGCGAACCAGGCCCGCAATGTCAACGAAGTTGAACGTTGTGGGTACGATCTTGTCGGCGTGCACAATGGTGTCGAGCGCCGCCAGCCGTGGGTCAGGAACCGTGACCACGCCGACGTTTGGCTCGATCGTACAGAACGGGTAGTTCGACGCTTCGGCCTTGGCCGAGCTGAGCGAGTTGAAGAGCGTGGATTTGCCGACGTTGGGGAGACCAACGATTCCTACTGATAGTGCCATGGGTGGCGAGCGCGTATCACGACCCGGCCAAGCGCTCAACGTGTGGCGAGGCTGACGCTCCGTTTCTCTACCGAGCAGCCTCTTTGGCAGCGATTGCCGCCTGATTCTCGCGGTACCAAGCGATCGTCTTCTGCAGGCCCTCTTCGAACGTCGTGTTCGCGACGAAACCGAATTCTTCCCGGGCGCGCGACGTATCGAGCATGCGACGCGGTTGTCCGTTGGGGCGATTCGTGTCCCACACGATGGTGCCTTCGTAGCCACAGAGCTTGCCGATGAGGCTCGCCAGATCGCGCATGGCGATCTCGAAGCCCGCCCCCAGATTCACCGGTGCGTCCTTGTTGTAGCGCTCTGCGGCGAGCACAAGACCATCGGCGGCGTCCTCTACATAAAGGAACTCACGCGTTGGCGTGCCGTCGCCCCAGAGCGTCACTTCACGCTCGCCTCGCGATTGCGCGTCAATGAACTTGCGGATCATGGCCGGAATCACGTGCGAGTCTTCGAGGTCGAAATTGTCACGTGGGCCGTACAAATTGACCGGGAAGAGCATGACGAAGTTCGAGCCGAACTCTTGGCGGTACGCCTGTGCCATCACGAGAAGCGCTTTTTTTGCGATGCCGTACGGCGCGTTTGTTTCTTCGGGGTAGCCGTTCCACAGGTCATCTTCGCGAAACGGAATCGGGGCAAACTTGGGGTACGCGCAAATGGTCCCTGCGATGATCATTTTATCAACGGTTGATCTTCTCGCCACTTCGAGCACGTTGAGGCCCATGGCCATGTTGTCGCGAAAGAAGGTGCCGGGGCATTTGCTGTTCGCGCCGATTCCGCCAACACGAGCGGCGAGGTGAAAGACCACTTGAGGTTTGGCCTGAGCGAAGAGGCGCGCGGTTGCATCGGCGCTCGTGAGATCGAAGTCGCGCGAACGCGGAACGATGACGTTGGGCGCGCCGGCTCGCTCGAGTCGCGCGGTGACGAACGAGCCAAGAAATCCACTGCCCCCGGTTACCAATATGCGTGACTTTGAAAGATCCATTTATCGCCCGCGCAAGAAATCACTTGGGTTGAGGCCCTCGGCAACGAGGTCTTCTTTGACCATGAGGCTCACCAGTTCCTTGAAGCTCGTGCGCGCGGTCCAGTTGAGTTGCTTCTTCGCCTTTGAGGGATCGCCGAGCAAAAGGTCGACTTCGGTCGGGCGGAGGTAGCGTTCGTCAAGTTCGACGTGCTGCTTCCAGTCGATGCCTACGAGTGCGAAAGCCTCATCGAGGAACTCACGGACCGAGTGCGTTTCGCCGGTTGCGACAACGTAGTCGTCGCCTTCGGGTTGCTGGAGCATGAGCCACATCGCTTCGACGTAGTCTTTTGCGAAGCCCCAGTCGCGCTTGGCGTCGAGGTTGCCCAAGAACAACTTCTCTTGCTTCTTGGAGACGATGCGCGCGAGTGCTTTGGTGATCTTACGAGTTACAAATGTCTCGCCGCGGCGTGGCGACTCATGGTTGAACAGAATGCCGTTCGAGGCGTGCATGCCGTAGGCCTCGCGGTAGTTGACCGTGAGCCAGTAGCCCATGACCTTCGCGCACGCGTAGGGAGAGCGCGGATAGAACGGTGTCGTCTCACGCTGCGGTGTTTCAAGGACCCGGCCGTACATCTCGGATGAGCTTGCCTGGTAAAACTTGATGCTCTTCTGCCTCTGCAGAACGCGAATCGACTCGAGCAGCCGCTGCGTTGACATCGCGATGGTGTCCGCGGTGTAGAGCGGCATGTCGAAGCTGACGCGTACGTGGCTCTGCGCCCCCAGGTGGTAGACCTCATCCGGCAACACCTGGTTCAAGATGCGCTCGAGCGAGCTACCGTCAGTCAAGTCGCCGAAGTGCAAAAAGAGGCGCGCGCCCGACTCATGCGGGTCTTGGTAAATGTGCTCGATGCGCCCGGTGTTGAACGAAGACGAGCGACGGATGACGCCGTGCACTTCGTAACCTTTGCTGAGCAAAAGATCGGCGAGGTAGGAGCCGTCTTGACCTGTAATCCCAGTGACGAGCGCGGTTTTCATGGCTTGATCGTTTCGGTGCGAGGACATGTGGGACCGTTCGAATTAGCGCGGTTGGCTTCCGGAGCGAAGCTTTTGTAGAAGCGCGTCCCAGCGGTCAAGGCCGGCATTTTGTGAAAAATGCGTTCGGTAGACGTCCTGAATGCGTGCTGCGTCGGTGTCGTCCGCCTTCGCTTCGAAAATCGTATGGACAACCTGGTTGACCGATTCGCGATCGAATGTGTAACCGAGTTGGTGTTGTTTGATCCACGTTCCGATGTCGGAGTCGGGCGAGCCGGCATAGATCACGCGCTTGCCTGTTGCGAGCGAGCCAAAGAACTTCGACGGCATGACAACGCCTGTCCATGACGGCTTAAGACTGAGCAGGTGAAAATCGGCCGCAGCGAGACGCGCTTCGAGTTCGCTTTCACTACAAGGTTCAGCGAGCCGCACATTCGTGTCGCCAGTTGTTACATGTTCACGCAAGCGGTCCATTCCATAGCCGGCACCTGCGAATGCGAACGCCACCTCATTGTCACCAATTGCCCGACACCTGCGCGCGAGCTCGAGAAGGCCTTCGTAGTCATGTGCACGTCCCAGCGTGCCCGAATAGAGCACCCCCAGACGCGCGTCGCCGAACAGGGCATCTCGTACGCGAGGGTCGGCTTTGCTTGGCGCCTCCGGTTCAACGAGCGCCCAAGGTGTGATGGTCTCGTGCAGCGCTTCGGGCGCGTAGCGCGCGATTCGTTCTCTCATGCACGGGCCGAGATCCACGATCGCATCGCACGCACGGTAAGCGGTCTTCATCGTCAACTTTGCTGACGTTACAAGTGGGCTCCGTTCGGCGACGATGCCGTCGGCGACAATGGATTCGGGGTGCATGTCGAAGCACCACTGCACGATCCTCGTCTTTCGCCAGAGGCGAGAGAGAGGAACGCTCAACGCAGGTGAAAAGGCGGGGTCGGTGCCAAGCACCAGTGCGTCAGGTGGCTCTTCGCGCAAGAGCCGCGCAAACCACGCGCCCGTGAGCCACAGCGAGATTGCGAGGCGCTCCCTTGGAACCGCCGGGTCGAACGCAGGTCTCGGGACGCGGATGATTCGTACCCCACGATGCTCACTTTCACGCAGCAGCTTAGCGTCGTGATCGCGAGCGAGCTTGTCAGAGGTGAGCGCCGTCACCCGCCATCCCCGCGCTGCGAGACCCACCGCGAGATCGGTGAAGATGCGTGCGCTGACGTTCTCGTCGGGATGAAAGTAATGATAAGCGACGATGATGCTCGGCGTGCGATCCACGGGGCGACCCTAGTTGGTTCCTCGGGCCAAGGCACCCGTTCGGTGTTAATGTGTGCCGTATGGGTGCCGAAAAGCCGACGGTTGCGCTTGTCGTCTCGGGCAGCGTTGCCGCGTACAAGGCACCCATGGTGGCGCGGCTGCTGCTCGCTGCGGGCTGGCGCGTGATCCCAGTGATGACCGCTTCGGCCGAACGATTCGTGGGAGCCGTAACGTTGTCCGGGCTCACCGGGGAGGCCGTACGCACCTCGATGTGGGACCCGACCTTCGCGGGCGAGATGCACGTTGAGATTGCGCGCCAAGCGGACGTGATCGCCTATGTACCGGCCACCGCGGATCTCCTTGCGAGGCTGGTGCAGGGCAGGGCAGACGATCTCGCAGCCGCGCTTGGGCTCGTTGCCAAGGGACCTCGAATCGTCGCTCCTGCGATGCATCCACGGATGTGGCTCCACGAAGCGACTCAACGCAACGTCGCGCAATTGTGCGCCGATGGCGTTGCATTCGTCGGCCCAGTGTACGGAGCCGTCGCTTCCGGCGAGGACGGGCTGGGTCGGATGGCCGAACCCGAGGCGATCGCCGAAGCGATCATCGCTTCGCTAAGGAAGGCCGGGCCGCGAGACCTTGAAGGCCGGCACATCGTGGTCACCGCTGGACCCACGATCGAGGATCTTGATCCGGTCCGATTTCTCGGGAATCGCTCCACCGGAAAAATGGGCTTTGCGATCGCAGTCAACGCCGCGAGTCGGGGGGCGAAGGTGACGCTCATTGCTGGGCCGACGCATCTCACTTCTCCAGCGATCGTTCAGCGACTTGACGTTCGAAGCACGGCGGACATGGCTGCAGCGATGGAGCTCGTTCTTGGCGTAGATCTCGACGGCGCCGATGCGCTGGTGATGACCGCGGCCGTTGCGGACTATCGCCCGGCGCAAGTGAGCGCATCAAAAGAAAAGAAGGGCAACGACCGCGCCGCGATCGAACTGGTAAAGAACGCTGACATTTTGGCTGCGATCGGCGCGAAGCGAAATGGCCGCGCGACGCCTGTCCTCGTGGGGTTTGCGGTTGAGTCGGCGGGTGAGCAGTTGCTCGTCTACGCGCGACGCAAGTTGATAGACAAGAAAGTTGACGTGATCGTGGCAAACCCCGCAGAGACGGCCTTTGCAGGCGATACGAACGAGGCTTGGCTCGTCGACGCGTCAGGTGACACTGCGCTAGGCACGCTTAGCAAGAGCGGCGTTGCCGAACGTATCGTTGACGAGGTCGTCAAGCGGCTAGCTGTTACTTGCCTGGGCGC
This sequence comes from Nannocystis exedens, assembly GCA_945865595.1. Taxonomy (GTDB): domain Bacteria; phylum Myxococcota_A; class Polyangia; order Polyangiales; family Polyangiaceae; genus JAHFDX01. Next base: position 9,599 of record CAMBEV010000083.1, read on the forward strand.
AGCGTCGTGCGAAGCCAGTCTTTGACCGTGTCACGCGCCGCATAGTTCTTCTCTTCTTCCCCTTTGCGGCCGAATGTCATCATCGGGCAAGTCTTGCTTGCGGCAAAGGTCTTGGTCTCGACCAGTTTTGCGGTGCGTCGGTCAAAGAGCTGCACCTCAGAGTTCATCAGACGAACCGTGATCGAATCTGACGGCCCTTTCTCGCCGCTCTTCTTGTAGCCGTGGCAGGTGATCGTGGCCTCCGTCGGTACGCGCTTCTCGACCGCGACGCGATCGACATCGTGCACTTGCTTGATAGTTCCGATGATTTCCGGATCGGCGATGCCGATCGGGTCAGGCGCGTAGAAGACGTTACGAGGCTTCGCGGGCGCGGGCGGTTCGCCGGCGAAGACGACAGGGCTCTCGCGCACCGACGCAAACCCGTTCGCAAGCATGCGTTTCGTTGTGTACTGATTCTGGGGTGGGACCTGGACCGAGAAGTTCTTCCCCCCTGGAAATGTAATGGCCACCGACAGATTGCGAGCCCATGGCCCGTCGAACAATCCTTCGTAATCGGCATTGCCCAGGTCGGGTCCAATGTCGATTCGGCGCTCGAGCGAGCCGGAGCTCGTGACTGGATGCGTTTCGCTCCCAAAGGTGATCGATGTACCCGCCGGAAAACCATAGAAGCTCGCCTTGAGACGAAAGATCTTCTTGTCGTCTTCGAGCAAGAAGCCCTTTGCGTCTGGCAGGCCCTTGACGACGAGGGTTGCGTCCTGCCAAGCAAGTCCCGTCGCGTTCGCACCGACCGAAGGCGCGTTATCCCCTGGGGTTTCGGACCCTTCGATCGAATCGTAACTACGTTGTTTACGTTTGCACCCGGAGCTGAGGGCGGACAGGATCGTGACCAGAAGGAGTACGGTGGTTGTTCGTGTCTTCATGCAGTGCTTCCCATTGTGTCACACGTTCGATAAACGATCTGATTTCCAGATGGATTTGATCATCAACGGAGAGGTTCACGAGGTGCCGAGCACGCTTACTGTCGCTGAGCTTGTGCTCTTTCTCGGGCTCGGCGATGGGCCCGTTGCAGTGGAGGTAAACCGCGTGATCGTAACGCGCAAGGCCCACGCAACGCATCGTCTCGAGGCGGGAGACACACTGGAGATCGTGCGTTTTGTCGGCGGCGGTTGACGCTTACCTTTTCGCTTCCGCGAGGCTGCGTGCGATCTGCACTAGATCGGAAACTTGACTATGTGCGCGTCGGGTAAGCTCGGCTGCGCGAGCATCGCACTTGAACGGGGTGCCAATGGCGATGCCAACGGTGGTCCGCTCGGCAGAGGCCATGCGCATGAGATGCTCCGTGAACGTTTCGTTGACGAAGCTGGCTGCTCCTCCGTAAGCCAGTGCGACAGGGACGATCGACGCGCCGGAATGGGTCGCCGCGACGAATGCGCCTTGATGAAAAGGACGCACGACATCGTCGGTAAACGTTGTTCCTTCAGGAAACACGCAGAGGGTGTCGCGCTCTTCGATGCACCTTCGCATCGCTCGCACGGTGGTCATCCCGCTAATCGTGTTCTCGCGGTCGACGAAGATCGTTCCGACGCTAGACGCAGCAGGGCCCACAATGGGCCACTTCGCGACGTCCGCCCGCGAGACCATCCGGCCACCAAAGAGGCGAAGCAGGATGCCAATATCGATCGTCGAACGGTGATTCGCAACCACAAGCAGCCCATTTTCGCATGCGGGAACAACGCCTCTCATGCGCACGTCGATCGCGAAGAGATCGAGCAGCGAGTTCGACCACGCTTTGACCCACTCGTTGCGTACGTCGACTGGCTTCCTGCCCGGATGGA
>CAMBEV010000084.1 GCA_945865595.1 Nannocystis exedens
GACTTAATCGACAAGAAACCTGACGGCATCTTGATTTCTCCCGGCCCATGCACCCCGGATGATGCGGGAATTTCGCTCGCGGTGGTCCGCGCCAACACGCGCATTCCGCTCCTCGGCGTGTGTCTTGGTCATCAGGCTATCGGGCAAACGTTTGGCGGCAAGGTGGTGCGGGCGCCGCGACTCATGCACGGCAAGACCTCGCCCATCCTGCACGACGGCAAGGGCCTATTTGCGGGCCTCCCCTCACCGTTCGAAGCCACGCGCTATCACTCGTTGATCGTCGAACGCGAGTCGTTTCCCGCGGCGCTCGAAGTGACGGCGTGGACTGCTGAAGGCGAGATTATGGGGCTTCGGCATCGCGATCTTCCGATCGAAGCAGTACAGTTTCATCCGGAAAGCATCTTGACGACTTGCGGCAAAGACTTACTGCGCAACTGGCTCTCGGGGGTGCCAAGCGCATGACCGTATCCGGCTCCCAGCCGAAACCCCCGATCCGAAAGGTGGCGGAGGAGGCTCAGGATACCCTCATCCGCCACATCGAGGCGAACACCGAGGAGGAGGACGCGCGACGCGAGGCCGAGCGCGACGCGCGCATCGCTGCCGCCCTCAAGGAGCTCGCTGACGCCGGGAAGCTCCCACCGCGCCGAGAGTAGCGCGACACAAACGGGAAGGCTGATGTTCATTCTCCCGCGCCGCTAATGCCTCGCCTCGGACGAGCCGTTTGTGGGAAGGAACGCATGATGATATTCTGCAGGGTCTTGGGACTGGGAGCTCTCGTTGCCTTAGCGGCAGGTGGCTCCGCGTAGGCGGCGCCGGCGGTGACGAAGCCTCTTCCCGTCTCGACAAGACCTGGCGTCCCGCCCTCGATGCTGCGCCAGGTGCGCGATGTTCCGTTCGCGCTGGTTTGGAACCGCCTCACCCCTCAAGAGGTGGTCACGATTCTCGTGAGCCACGGTTTTCTGAAGCCGATGCACCCCAAAATCCCAGCGCACCTTCGTGCCTCGGGAGTGCTGGATTGGCTGAACTTTGATAGCCCGCAGGCGACCAGGCTGCTTGGATTACATTGCGACGCGCGCCGAATCGGGCGGACGCCTGGTACGGGCCTGGTTACGCGAGTGGGGCGTCCTCCGTCGGGTGGTGCTCTCGACACCCGACGCACGTTTTTCCAAGGTATTTCCATTGGCAAAGTTTGCCAATAGTGGCAGACTACTGAAGATAGAAAGCCTGTGAGCAGCATGCCGACCCGCAACGTGAACCTGACCGACGAACTCGCCCTTTTCGTAGCGACAAAGGTTGCCTCCGGTCGCTATGACAACGCGAGCGAGGTAGTGCGCGCCTCGTTGCGCGCATTGGAGCGTGAGGAGCAGGTGCATGAAGTGAAGCTCGCCGCGCTCCGAGCCGCTCTTGAAGAGGGCGAGCGTAGCGGGGTGTTCGAGGGCGATGCGTTCGACAGCGTCCGCGCGGAACTCCGTCTCGCCGGGCGCTGACTTGTGGCCAGTTTCCGCCTCACGATACGCGCGCGCGCCGACTTGCGGTCGATTGCCGAGTACACCCGCACCCGGTGGGACGATGCCCAGGCGGTGAGCTACCTCGACAATCTGCGAAGGGCCTGCCAGCGCATTGCATCCAATCCCGCGATCGGTCGGGCTGATGCGGCCTTGCCTCGGTACCTACGCCTCGAGCAAGGCAAGCACGTGCTGTTTTTTCGGCGCGATGCCGATGGTATTTTGGTCGTTCGCATTCTGCACCAACGCATGCTTCCCCAGTTGCATCTGGACCACGAGGAGTAGCCCCTCGCGGCTTCGACACGCTGCTCGCAGTCGAGTGCGACTTCGCGCTCGTAAGAAAGTCAAAACCATTTTACGAACCGCACGAAATGGGTCGGCCACAATCAAGCTTTGAACCTGACGGGTCAGGAATTCTCGTACGTTACCGTTCAGTGGCCCCGCGTATTGTGATCGTCGATAATTACGATTCGTTTACGTACAACCTTGTGCAGTATCTCTGCGAGCTTGGCGCAGACTGTGAGGTTGTCCTCAACGATGCGCTGTCCGCCGACGACTTAATCGACAAGAAACCTGACGGCATCTTGATTTCTCCCGGCCCATGCACCCCGGATGATGCGGGAATTTCGCTCGCGGTGGTCCGCGCCAACACGCGCATTCCGCGCCTCGGCGTGTGTCTTGGTCATCAGGCTATCGGCCAAACGTTTGGCGGCAAGGTGGTGCGGGCGCCGCGACTCATGCACGGCAAGACCTCGCCCATCCTGCACGACGGCAAGGGCCTATTTGCGGGCCTTCCCTCGCCGTTCGAAGCGACGCGGTACCATTCGCTGATCGTCGATCGTGAGTCGTTTCCCGCGGCGCTCGAAGTGACGGCCTGGACCGCAGAGGGCGAGATTATGGGGCTTCGGCATCGCGACCTTCCGATCGAAGGCGTACAGTTTCATCCGGAAAGCATCTTGACGACTTGCGGCAAAGACTTACTGCGCAACTGGCTCTCGGGGGTGCCAAGCGCATGACCGTATCGCTCGCAGAAGTGGTCGAGGCGCTTGCGTCGAAGAGGCCACTCGCTCACGGGGTTTTGCACGCCGCGTTTACCGCCATCCTCCGCGGCGAATGGACACCGGCGCAAGCCGCAGCGTTTGCGACAGCCCTGCGCGTGACGGGCGAATCTGCTGACGCGGTGACGGCGGGCGTGAGCGCCATGCGCGAGGCGATGGTCACGGTCGACCATGGGTTGCCCCTGGTCTTCGACACGTGCGGCACAGGGGGCGACGGCCACGGCACGCTCAACGTGTCGACGATCGCCGCAATCGTAGTCGCCGCTTGTGGAGTGCCCGTTGCGAAGCACGGCAACCGCAGTGTCTCGAGCCGCGCAGGCTCTGCTGATTTCCTCGAAGCGCTAGGCATCCCGATCGCGCTTCCGATAGAACGGCACCTATCGTTATTGAGAACGATCGGAATTACATTCCTCTTCGCACCCGCGTTCCACCCTGCGCTTCAGCACGTGGCTCAAGTGCGGCGCGAATTGGGCTTTCGCACGGTGTGGAATGCGCTTGGCCCTCTGTGCAACCCTGCCCGCGCCACGCACCAACTCATTGGCGTGTACAGCCACGAGCTCCTCGACATCGCAGCCAACGCGCTCGCAACGCTTGGCACCACACGCGCTTGGGTCGTTCGCAGCGAAGATGGGCTCGACGAGATCAGCCCCGCCGCACCTACGCACGTGCGCGTCGTTGAGTCGGGCACGGTCACGAACAACATCATCGACGCGGCCACATTCAGATTGCCCGCGAGTCCTCTCGAGGCACTTCGCGGGGGCGAAGCGAAGGACAACGCGGCCATTGCGCTCGAGATCTTGAGCGGCAGGCCCCATCCCGCTCGGACTGCAGTTGCCCTCAATGCAGCCGCTTCTCTGACTGTCGCGCTTGGCCGCCCTCCACCGGAATGCACCGACATGGCCCTTGATGCGATCGCTTCAGGGCGAGCGGGCGAGCTGCTCGAATGTTGGAAGCGCGAGGCCAATCGTGAGCTTGCTTGACGATATTCTGAGCGAGAAGCGGTCACAGCTCGAGGCGATTCGTCAACTTAGTGGACCGTTTGCGCCTCGCGAAGTGCGCTCGTTGCTTCACCGACGAGACCATGAGCCCCTTCGCCTGGCCGCCGAGATCAAGTTCAAGAGTCCCAGCGCGGGCGCATTGTCGATTGTTCTGTCGCTCGAGGAGCGAGCGCTGCTGTATGCGGCCGCTGGTGTTCAGTTGATCAGCGTGCTTTGTGACGAACGCTTTTTCGGCGGCAGCCTTTCGCATTTGTCTCGCGTGCGCACAGCACTTGAGACCGCGGGACACGAGGCGCGCGTGCTCGCGAAAGAATTTGTGATCGACCAGGCGCAGATACGCGCAGCAGCGTCGATGGGTGCCGACGCGGTTCTTCTGATCGTGCGTATTCTCACGCCCGCGGAGCTCGCGTCGATGACAGCGTTGGCGCTCGCGCTCGGCATTGAACCGATCGTCGAGATCGTTGACGAACGCGAACTTGAGCTCGCGGTGCAAGTGCGTGCGCGCGTCGTTGGCGTGAACGCACGGGACCTCGATACGCTTCAGATGGATCCTAGTCGCGCCGAGCGTGTGCTTGCAGCGATTCCAGAGGGCGTCGTTGCGATGCACCTCAGTGGACTACGAGAAGCCATTGATGTGACGAAAGTCGCGAGAGGTCGGGCCGACGCGGCACTCATGGGAGAGGCGCTCATGCGCTGCGATGATCCGCGTCCGCTTCTTGACGAGATTGCCCGCGCGGCTTTAGTCAGCAGGGCGGGCGCATCATCCGACATGTCATCCTCATGGTAGGGACGATGTGGGATGACGCGCCGGCCCTGGGGGGACATCCCGGAGGCTTGTGGCTCCCGATGGGGCAAGGCAGAATGGAACGCCATGAATCCGAGCGCCGTACGATTGAGCGCCTACCTTATCGCGATCGGTTGCTTCGCGGCTCCGCGTGCGAACGCCCAGGAGCCGGCACCTGCGCCGCTTACAGGAGCGCCGCCGCCTGAGGCGAAAGCTGTCGTGGAAGCGCCCAAAAGTCCTTCCGCTGCTCCCAAGATCGAGAAATCGCCTGACGGCACCACCGTCTCGTTCTCATCAGGCGGCGTGCTCACCTCCGGAAACTCGCGGCTGTTCGCGCTTTCCGGCAACGGCGTGTACGACACGCGCGTCGGCGCCAACGGGATCGGCGCTTCGATTCTCGGCAACTATGGCGAGGGCGCGGTGCCGGGCAAAGCGATCCAGGCGACGGCCGCAAACCTCCAGGGGCGCCTTCGCTACGACCGGTATGTGATCGATCAGCTCGCGGTGTTTCTTCTTAACACTGGTCGTCACGACAGGTTTCAAGGGTTGGACTTCCGTTACAACCTCGACCCCGGCGTGAAATACCTGCTGCTCAAGGACCCCAAGCAGACCTTGTGGGTCGAGGCGGGTTACGACTTCCAGTACGACATTCGACGCAACGCGGACCGCACAATCCTCGACGCGAACAAGAACCCCGTCCTCGATGCGGCGGGCCAGCCCACGCTCCTCGACAAGACGCGAGCCGATCACTCGACGCGCCTCTATGCAGGCTACAAGCTCGGCTTCAACAAAGAGGTCACGCTTGCGACCGGCGTTGAGTACCTGCATAGCGTCGTGGACTCGACCCGGTATCGTCTGAACTTCGACGCGCTCTTTGCGGCCAAGGTCGGAGGCGGCCTGGCGGTCGGTCTTGGCTTTTCGGCGCGTTACGATCACGCTCCGCTGCCCGAGGCGCAGAACCTCGACACGGCGACCACCGTCAGCCTCATCTACGCCTTCAGCGACGTGCGCGCGCCACCGGCGCCAACCCCCTGAGGGGGCCGCGCCTCTGGCTTCATGTATCTTGAGGGTCAGCGCTCACCTCAGCCGGGCCAACCCCCCAAGAAATGGGGGCATATGTGTGCACGTCGCATTTCGCGCCCTCCCCTCGATTGATTGACCCTTGGCGCCGTCTAAACGTTTACACATGAGTTTGGGGCAGCCATTTGAGACGGCGTAAGATCGCGGCCATCGCATTGCTGAGCTTGGGAGCTGGGGGAGTTGCGCTCGGCCTCGTGCGCCGTCCGCCGGCCAAGCCCGCAGCTAGCGCGGCAAAGGCGCCGCCATCGCCGACCGAAGGCATACGTGAAGTCGGCAACTTGCTTACCGATCACCCGCTTTGCTCGGCCATTCTTGACGAAGTGCGCCAAGAACTAGCGGCGCCCCGCAAGCTCACCGATGCAGAGCAAACCAAGCTCTACAACAAAGTGCGCATGGGCGGCGCCGAGGCCGAGTGGCGCGAGAGTGACTGCCACGTGAACCTCTCGCGCGAGCTTGCACTAGCGCTCAGGATGCCGAGCTCGCCCGAACGCTCAAAAGCCGTTCAGGTCGTGGCGTCGGGCCTCTTTGTCGCCGATCGCTTCACGCCCGAGGCCGTGGCCGAGTACCTAGAAGGGTCCCATCACGACTACATTGAACCTCTGCTCGTTGGCGCTCAGCTTGGCGCCCACACCAACATGCGCGTCGCGAAGGCGATGGCCTCATTCGCCAAGAGCCATGCGGATCTGGGCATTCGCAACATCGCGTGGCTCGCGCTCGGCATGCACGAAGACCTCGCGCGCAAGAAAAACGATCAGCCTGAGGCACAATATATCGAGACGCTGATCATTCCCGAGCTCACGCGCTCAAGGGGTAGCCATCGCGCGGTGATGCTGTCGGCCGCCGCCAATGCGGTCTGCGTAGGGTGCCTTCCCGAAATTCGCCGCTCGAGCGCCGATCCAGACCCAGCCATTCGCCAAAGCGCGATTGGTGCCTGGCGATGGTTTGCGCGCGAGGAAGCGGTCGACCGCATGTGCGGGGCGGTCACCAACGACAAGTCCCCCATGGTGCGTGAGTACGCTGCGTGGGCGCTTCGATGGCAGGGCAACGCAGTGGACAAGCGCATTACCTGCCTCGAGGACGGCGCGATTCTCGATGACGAGCGCGCGGTACGCATGCGGTCCACAGAGTCGCTTGCGCAGCTCGCCGAAGCGAGCGAAGAGGCGCGCGAGTCGCTCATGCAAGTGCGCGACGAGGCGCCCGAAGATGCGAGTCGCGCGGCCATGGAGCACCTGCGTGTGTCGGACAAGCCGGCCACCAAGGAGCGCGAGCACGAGTTAGCAAAAATGTTGGGACAAGAGGGAGTCGTTCGATGAAGCGCTGGACTCATAGAATCGCGATGGCACTTGCCTTGACGTTTACGCTTGGCACTGTCCAAGTCGCGGACGCAAAGCGAAAGTTCAAGGTCCCCGCCGCGCTAAAGGACAAGAGTAAGGAACTTGACGACTTTGATCCCGACGAGAAGTTCAAGCTTCCGAATGGCAAGACGGCGACCGCTCAAGACCTCGTCAACATGGCGGGCGATCCCGACAAGGCCGACACCGTCAAGAAACTTGGCGATGAGGACCTCGACGAGGACACGAAGAAAAAGGTCAACGACGATGACGATGACTACGCGCCGTCCGTCAAGCGCCTTAAGGACAAGAAAAAGAAGGGGAACAGCAAGAAAGCCAAGGCTCGATCGGAGGCTCGCAAGAAAAAGAAGGCTGACCGCAAATCTGGGAAGGCGAAGAAGCCCAAGAAGAAGAAGGCCAAGAAGAAGGCTGGGGCTCCGTCCGCAAAGGAAGCGAAAGAGGGCAAGAAAAGCCTCGACAAGGTCAAGTACGACCAGAAGGGCAAAGACAAAGAGGGCGGCACGGGGGCGATCGATCTCGACGACGAGAAAGACGACGACACCCCGGCGGATTGCACCGAAGAAACGTGCGAGCCCTACTCGAAGAAGAACGAGGTCGGCTGGTCACGCGAATTAGGCGACTCCAAGATCATCGCGGTCTACACCGGCTTCGACGTCACCTCGCGTCACCCCGATGCGAACACCGCCGGCTGCCAGTTGTCTTGGGACAACGGCCTGTACATGATCAAGAAGAAGGTCTCGCTGCTGAAGTTCACGGCGGCAGGCGAGGCTGAAACCGACGGCGCCGCCTCGATGAGCGGGTCGCTCAAGCTCGACCTCATTGGCAAGACGGTCTGGCACGCCGAAGGCGGCCTGAAGAGCAAGGACCTCACCCGTCAATTCCGTACGCCGACGGTATCTCTGGCTGTCACGTACTTCATGGTGATCAATTTCAACGCCGAGATGGACGCCGGCGCCACGGTGGGCCTCATCCCGGCTGCCGCGCAAGACACCGACGACGACGGCGCTGAGTGCACGGTGACCGTGAAGCCTGGTCTCACGACCGACATCACCGCCAAGCTGTCCATCAGCGTCGGCCCCAAGGGTATCTTCGAGCTGATCAAGGGCGGCATCGGCGTTCGCATCATCCCGCTCGAAGTTGGCCTCCCGATCACGGTTGGCGTCGAGGTGGATCCGGATCCGATTTCAATCGACCTCATCTTCAAGGCGAAGTTCGAAGTGAACCTGCTGAAGGGCGAGCTCTTCCTCTTCTACGACCTTTGGGACACCTGCAAAATCAAGGGCGTCAAGTTCTGCCTCTTCAAGACGCTCGGCATCAAGACGTACGGCGAAAAGCAGCTCTACAAGTCCAAGCAGGGCGCCTATGCCTACGAGAAGACGCTCGCAGACATCGACCAAAGGCTGAACTTCAAGAAGCTCGCATCCGGAAGGAACTGACCAACAGGAATTGAGCATTGGTGCTGTGGTAGGCCCGCCATGTTGCGATTTAGCACCCGAATCCCGTTCTCACCGGCCGCCGTCCGCGCGTACCACGAGTCTCCCGGGGCCTTCTTGCGGTTGGTTCCCCCGTGGGACAACGTCAAGATTATTTCCCAAACGGGAGCGGTCGCGGAAGGTGACACGCTCGTGCTCAAGGTGTCGAAATGGGCGCATACCCACCGGTTCGTCGCTGACAGCGAACACGGAGCTGACGGCAGCCGCTGCATCATCCACGACGAAGTGGACTACGCGCCCGCGTTGGCCTCGTTCATGATCGACCGACGCATGGCGAAGATGTTTGCCTGGCGACGCGAGCGGATCATCAATGACCTGTCGCGCCAAGTGGGCAAGCCGATGCTGCGGGTGCTGCTTGCGGGGGCCTCGGGCCTGATCGGCACCCAGCTGGCTGCGTTCCTCCGTACGGGCGGCAACGAAGTGGTGCAACTGGTCAGACGGGCGGCCGGCGACGGACAGATCGCATGGAACCCTGGCCAAGGCCAACTCGAAGCGTCGGCGCTCGAGGGCTTCGACGCGGTCATTTCGCTCTCTGGCGAAAACGTAGGCGAAGGACGCTGGACTGCCGCTCGCAAGGAAGCGTTGCTTCAGAGCCGGCTTGGCCCCACCGCTCTGCTCGCCCGCACGATCGCGCAGTTGTCGCGACCTCCCAAGGTATGGATAGCGGCATCCGCGGTGGGCATTTACGGCGACCGCGGCGACGAACCCGTCGATGAACATTCGGCCGCTGGCACCGGTTTCCTCGCCGACCTTTGTCAGCGCTGGGAGGATGCCACCGACACGGTCGACACCGTTCGCGTAGTCAAGGCTCGGCTCGGCGTCGTGCTGTCCGCTCGAGGTGGGGCGTTGCGCAAACTATCGAACGCGACGCGCTGGTGTGTCGGCGGTCCGGTGGGCAACGGTCAGCAGTACTTCCCGTGGATCGCAATGGACGATGCGGTGTACGCCATGCACCACTTGCTTTTCGAGGAAACGCTTCGCGGGCCGGTCAACCTGGTCGCGCCGAACGCACCCCGACAAATCGAATTTGCCAGGGCACTCGGTGCGGCCCTCTCGCGACCGGCGTTCACGCCGCTTCCCGCGTTTGCCGTGTCGCTCTTGTTCGGCGAAATGGGCCGCGAGTTGCTGTTGGGCGGGCAGAACGTCGTACCCACCGCGCTCAGTCGTGCTTTTACGTTCAGTCGGCCCACGCTGCCAGACGTGCTTCGAGCAGAGCTGGGCACCGGGGTGGTGCCGGCGCCGCAGGATGAGAGCGTGGATAGCTGAACTGAACGAAACTTGGCGCTAGCTAGCCGAATTCGGCATCGTTCCGATCGTGAATCTTCACGGCTGGGTCGATGCCTATCTCGATCACTTGAGGGTGGAACGCGCGCTGTCAAAGAACACGCTTGCAGCATACGCGCAGGACCTCGGCCTCATGCTTGCTCACCTTCCCGACGAGCAAGAGGTCACGACCGTCAAGTTGGATGACATTGCGAGCCTCTTGACGAAAGAGCACCAGCGAGGCCAATCCGCTCGCTCGAGCGCGCGTCGCCTCTCATCGGTACGCGGCTTTTTTCGCTTTCTCGTGAAAGAGCATGTGATCCCCGAGGACCCAACGTCCTTGCTCGACAGGCCCAAGATTCCACGCAAACTGCCTCGTGTTCTTTCGGTTCCGGAAGTTGACCGTTTGCTCGCAGCACCCGCAATTCACACGTCGGCTGGGCAGATGCACTCGGCAATGATCCACCTGATGTACGCGTCAGGATTGCGCGTGACGGAGCTCATCTCCCTTCGACTGGCCGATCTGGATCTGGCGCGCGGGCTTCTGGTGGTCCTCGGCAAGGGTGGCAAGACGAGGCTCGTGCCTACGGCAGAGCGAGCGCTCGACCACGTTCGCGCATACCTCGAGGCGGTGCGACCCGGTTGGGCCAACGCGCATGAACCCGCGCTCTTTGTCTCGCTGCGCGGCAAGCCGATGACACGACAAGGTTTTTGGAAATTGATCAAACGTTATGCGGTTCTTGCGGGCATCAACGTCAATTTGTCACCCCACAAGTTACGACATTCGTTCGCCACGCATCTCCTCGAACGTGGCGCCGACCTGCGCGCCGTGCAAACGATGCTGGGCCACGCCGACCTTGGAACGACGGAGATCTACACGCGCATCACGCAGGACCACGTGCGCGCAACGCATCGAAGGACGCATCCGCGCGCGTAGCTGGAGATCCTTCGCTTCGCTGAGGATGACATGTACCCTTCGGTGGGTCATGCGTGGCTTCGTCGATCTCCATTCCCACTGGGTGGCCAGCATCGATGACGGCGTGCGCACCTTCGACGACGGGATCGCGCTGCTCAGAAATTTGCATCAGGCAGGATTCTCGCACGTCGTCGCGACGCCGCACATGCGCCCTGGAATGTTCGACAACGACAAGGCGGCCATCGAGGCTGCATACGCCGAGACCGTTGCACAGTTGCCAAACCACACCGGGCCATTTCCGACCGTATCGCTCGCGAGTGAGCACTTTTTCGACGACGTGGTCTTCGAGCGTCTTTTGCAACGTCAAGGGTTACCTTATAGGTCGCAAAAGAGCGTGCTCGTCGAGTTCCCACCCACGCAGTTTCCGCAGCGTGTCGCCGCTCGATTTGTCGACCTGAAACGCAAGGGCCTCGTTCCCATCCTTGCCCATCCCGAGCGTTACCAGCCGGTCTGGGAAAACGATCAGTGCTTGGACGATTTACTCGACGCCGGGGCTCACTTGCTGCTCGATTTGTGCGCCTTGGTGGGTAAATACGGAAAGGCGCCCAAAAAAACGGCAGAGAAGCTCCTGGCTGAGGACGCCTACGAAGCGGCGTGTTCCGATGCGCATCGGCCCGCCGACGTTGACGAGGTGGTCCGGTCGATTGAGCGCCTCGAAAAACTTGTTGGGCCAGACGAAGCGAAACGCTTGCTGATTACCGGCCCAACAGCGATCCTCGATGGGCCCTAGGAGGGCGCTGGGAAAGTCGGCACGCCGCATTTCTGCAAGCGCATCGCCGCTCTACGGTCGCCCACAGCGGCTATGACACAGGCTCCCTGGAGCATCATGTTGGCGCGCTCGCCACAACTTCGGCGCATCCAGCCGATCTTCGGC
>CAMBEV010000085.1 GCA_945865595.1 Nannocystis exedens
AACCGCGGCAAACGCAGGCGTCGATGCGCTGATCGTTCAAGACTGGGCGGTCGCGCGGCTTGCGGCAGAGATTGCGCCGTCACTGCGCGTGCACGCGTCGACGCAGATGACGTGTACCGATGCGGCTTCGGTGAATTTCGCGGGGTCGCTTGGCGCGAAACGCGTCGTGCTTGCGCGTGAATTGTCACTCGATGAGATACAATGGATCGCGCGTTCGACCGACGTTGAACTCGAGGTCTTCGTGCACGGCGCCCTTTGCGTGGCGTATTCGGGCCAGTGCCTGACGAGCGAGGCTATCGGAGGTCGGAGTGCGAATCGTGGTGCGTGCGCGCAGTCGTGTCGCTTGCCCTACGACCTCATCGTGGACGGTGTCGTGCGCGAGCTTGGCGACCTCGCCTACTTGCTGTCGCCCGAGGATCTCGAAGCCTCGGCCATGGTGCCCGCGCTCGTTGCGGCGGGTGTCGCATCACTCAAGATCGAGGGACGCATGAAAGGGCCTGAGTACGTTGCGGCAACCACCAGGCTCTACCGCCACGCCGTCGACGCAGCTCACGACGCGAGAGACGCAGACCTCAGTCCGCTTCGGCGAGCAGCGTTGCAAATGTACTCGCGTGGGTCCGGCCCCGGGTTTCTCAAGGGAGTTGACCATCAGCGTCTCGTCGAGGCGCGTCATTGTGACCACGTTGGAGTACAAATTGGCGAAGTGCTTGCGATTGAGCACGCACGTGGTCGGGCGCTCGCAACGGTGACGCTCAGCGAGGCGGTCGCACGTGGCGATGGCGTACTGATCGAAGGTGGGAAGGCAGGGGTAGGCGAACTCGGCGGTCGCGTTTGGGATGTCCTTCGCAACGGGCAGCCCGCTGAATCCGCGGCGGCGGGTGAGCGTGTTCAACTGTGGTTCGGACCCGATCACGAGGCGATGAAACGTGCGGTAGCAGCCAGTGCACAATACAAAGGCCGACGGCTCTACCGCAACGATTCTCCGACCGACGAACGGGCTGCGCGCGTGGCGACCGAACGTGATCCGTACCGTGTTTCTCTCGATGTCATCGCGTCTGGTCAAGAAGGTGAACCGATGCGGCTCGTCGCGACGAGCGAACGTGGTCACCACGCCGAAGTCGTGACCGACGTGGCTTTGGCCCGCGCTGAGAAGTCGCCGCTCTCCGCAGACGCTGTCCGCGAAAAACTCGAGAAGCTCAGCGATACGCCGTTTGCTCTGGGCGAGTTTCGGTTCGAAGTGGGTGATGGGTTGATCATTCCGATTTCGTCGGTGAACCGCGCTCGGAGGGCGCTCACCTTCGCGCTGGAGTCGTCCATCCACCGCGCGCATCCGATTGCCGAAACGTCAACCATTGGAACTGTACAGAAAGTCGACCGAAATCCACTCGCAGGCGGTCTCTTCGTCCTCTGTCGAACGGTCGAGCAAGCGCGAGCTGCGCGCGACGCAGGCGCCGATGGCGTCATCCTTGATTTTCTTGAACTCACCGGCACCGGCGCAGCGCTTCGTGCATTGCGAAGCGAGGGGCCAGTACAAATTGGCGTTGCACCGCCGCGCATTCGCAAGCCAGGCGAAGAGAAAATTGAGCGATATTTGATCGATTTGGCGCCCGACTTGATCTTGGTTCGTTCATTGGGAGCGCTCGCCGAAATTCCGTTGCGCTTCAGCGGACACACCATTGGCGACTTTTCGCTCAACTTGGCCAATCGCTACAGCGCGACCGAAGCGCTCTCGCGTGGCCTCTCTGCTTTCACGCCGTCGTTCGATCTCGATGCGGAGCAGTTAATTCACTTGGTTGACGATGGGCTTGGGCCGCACTGTGAGGTTGTCGTGCACCACCCGATGCCGCTCTTTCACATGGAGCACTGCGTGTTTGCCGCGCTCTTGTCTGAAGGTCGTGATCACCGCACGTGCGGACGGCCGTGTGATCGCCACGAGGTCAAGGTGCGTGACCGCGCTGGCTTCGAGCATCCGCTGGAGGCCGACGTCAGTTGCCGCAACACAGTTTTTCACGCGCGATCGCAAAGCGCAGCCGAGTGGATTGCTCCGCTGCGCGAGCGAGGCGTGGCACGCTTCCGCATCGAGCTTGTTCGCGAATCGGCAGACCAAGTTGCACGTCTCGTTGCGGGCTATCGCTCGCTCGTCGATGGTACGGGCGACCACGTGCAAGTCGTGGGGGCCTTGCGCGTTGAGCAAGGATACGGAGTTGTGCGCGGTTCGTTGCGCGTGCTCTCGTAGAGGTGCTCCATCGCTCCCGTGCTAGAGCGTCAGGTATGTTGACGCTTCGCGTCGGTCAGGAACTGCTCGAGACCTCTTCGTAATCGGCGATGATCCTTTTGCGTTTCACGTAGGCGCGCGTGTGCACGATCGCGCCTTTGCCGATTTGCACACCATGATCGATGAAAGCGCTCGGCCCAATTTGCGCACTCTCGCCGATCGTGACGCCCACACTGATGGACGCAAGGGGCTTGATGACCGCGCGAGCGCCGATGCTTACCGAGGGGCCCACGAGCACCGCGCTTGCCACGAGGGCCCCCGCGCCAATGAAGACCGGGCCGAGAACGAGGTCGCCGCGCTCCACGTAGTGACTCGCGATCATGGCGCGGGCGCCAATGGTCGATCCGGCTTCGGCGGTGAGCAGCCAAGGGTCAAGGATGTCAACGTCTGCCGACATGTTGGCGTCGAACGCGACCTTCGCGCCAAGAGCCCGCAACGAAAAAAAGCGCAGCGTATTCGATGCAAACAGAAACCACTTGAGCCCTGGCGCGAAGAGCAAACGCCGCAGCATCGACCGCACAAGCCACACGAAGAAGAGGGGGTGCTTCATCAAGCGATCGCGACCGGGCCTAAGCCGCGGAAGTACAGCGCCGAAAATCGCCACTTCTATAATGAGCGCGACAGCAAACGTAACAAATGCGGGCACAATGCCGATCGCCCAGTGGGCGCGGGCGGCGATGCGCTGCCAAACTTCGAGTGCCAGGTACGCGGCTGGCCCGTACAATAGGGCTGCCGTGATCGCGAAAAGGACGTCGTAAGCGATCAAGCCGGGTATCATTTTTTCGAGGGCACCATGAATCGAGATGCGATTGAAAACAAATTGCGCGAAATACTGACGACGGACTTTCGCGTCGCTCCCGAGAAGATCGCGTCCGAGGCCACGTTTCGAGGCACGCTCGGCATGGACTCACTCGACGCCGTCGATTTTATCTATCTGGTGACCAAGGCGTTCGGTCTCAAGCAAGACCTTGGGGCGTTTCGAGAACTGCATACGGTGGGTAAGGTGGTTGACTATCTGGCGGACGAGTTGGCCGCCAAAGAGAAGGCTCCGTGAGCGAAAGCGACGCACCGCCAGAGTTTCGCTTGCGTGAGGAGCGGGTCAACGAGGGAGGCGGAAGCGCGCGACAGGCTCGCCTTTCACGAATGGGCCGCATGCTGCCGCGAGAACGAATCGCGGCGGTCCTCGATGCAGGCTCGTTCGTTGAGTTTGAGCGCCACGTCTTGCACAGGCATCCAGAGGCGAGCGAGTCACTTGCGGCAAATCGGCACCCTGGCGACGGCGTCATCGCCGGCCTAGGCAGAATCGGGGGCGAGACCGTTGCGATCTACGCCCACGATCCCACGGTGATGCGCGGCGCCTTGGGCATCACGGCCTCACGAAAAGTGTGCCGCGTCCTCGACATGGCCAGTGAGCGAAGGTTGCCTGTCATCGCGCTCGTCGACTGCGATGGCGTTCGCGTTGAAGAGGGGACGGACGCGATCGAGGCCTACGGTCAGATCATCGCGCGCACCGTACGCATGAAGTCGCGTTGCTTGCAGGTCACTGCCGTCTTCGGCTTGTGCGTCGGCGCGGCCGCCTACACCGCGACCTTGACCGATTGGGTGGCGATGGTCGATGGCCACGGCTTCATGTTCATCACAGGGCCAAAAGTAACCAAGGTGGTTACAGGACAAGACGTCGAGCTGAGCGACCTCGGCGGATCGATGATGCACGCGCGCCGCACCGGTGCGTGCCACCACGTGGCCGCAGACGACGGTCAGCTCGCAAAGTGGGTTCGAGACCTGATCGTTGCCCGTCACGCGATCGCACCCAGCGACCCTCTCGATCGCAACAGCGACCGTGTGGCTGAGGTGGTGCCCGATGCCCAGCGACGCGCATACGATATGCGCAAGGTTCTTGACGATGTGTTCGATCGCGGCTCGTTTTTCGAACTGGGGTCGCTTTTCGGTGGCAGCCTTCTGACCGGCCTTGTGCGCCTGGGTGGCAAGCCACTCGCGATCGTCGCGAGCCAACCCATGGTGCTTGGCGGGTGTCTTGACGTCGATGCGTCTCGCAAAGGCGCGCATTTCATCGAGTGGGCAAATCGCGAAGGCATGCCGATCGTCACCTTAGTTGACGTTCCAGGATACCTGCCTGGCCTCGCGCAAGAGCAGGGCGGCATCATTCCGTTCGGCGCGCAGTTGCTTACAGCGTACGGCAACGCGACGGTGCCACTCATCTGCCTTGTCGTGCGCAAGAGCTTCGGAGGCGCGAGTGTACTCTCGTTCTCCGCGCAGGTCCGGCTTGCACTTCCCACCGCGCGTATCGCACCCATGGGCATCGACGCCATGGCCGAAGTGGTGCTCGGTCCCGACGTTCCCGGCATGACCGATGACGAGCTCCGGGCACGGGCGTCGCGGCGAAGCGAGTGGGTCGAACGGCACGACCATGCGTGGGCCCCGGCCGAAGCCGGGTACATCGACCGCGTGGTTCTTCCCCAGGAAGCGCGACGTAGTCTCGTAGCGGTAGTACAGGCGCTTGACGAGCGCGATGAGCGGAGAACGCGATGAGCGAAGAGAGGCACAGTAGGCACTTCCGGTCGTCCTTCCCTGCGGTTAGCCAGGCCGACTTTCGAACCGCTGCGTGGCGCATCGGAACCACTGACACCATCAAGCCGTACTATCCAACGCTCGTCGACGCGCTGATCAGCTCTGCGGAACTCGGCAATGACGTCGGAGTGCGGCTATTGGCTGAGAGCGACGATGACGCGCCCGAGCATCGCAGCTTCAAGCGCATCGCAGCGTCGGTGCGGCGCCTCGCGACGGTCCTCCAGCGCCACGGGGTAAGGCCAAACGACCGCGTCCTCATCGTGCTCCCGACATCGTTCGATTTCTTGACGACTTTCTTTGCGGTGCAGTGGCTCGGCGCCATCCCGGTGCCTTCCTATCCGCCCGCCGCACTTGAACGCGTTGAAGTGGGACTCGAGCGCATCGCACACATTGGTTCTCACTGTGGAGCGGCTTACTGCATCACCGTGAAGGGCCTGCGCGCGCTCATGGGCGATCTCGCACGCAAGGCTCCAACGATTCGGGACCTTTGGTCGATAGACAAGTTGATTGACGAAAGTGAAACGGCACGACCCGCCGATGCTGTTCCCATTGCGGGCGACCAAACTGCGTTTCTTCAGTACACCTCGGGCTCGACCGGCAAGCCCAAGGGCGTCGAGTTGAGTCACGCGAACGTGATCGCGAACATGCATTCCTGCGGGCAAGCGCTCGAGATTCGCCGCACCGACAGCGTGGTCTCTTGGCTGCCGCTCTATCACGACATGGGTCTCATCGGCGGCCTGCTGTTTTGCTTCTACTGGCGCATTCCGCTGACGCTCATGTCGCCAACCGCGTTTCTCATGCGCCCTGCACGTTGGCTGCGAGCGATACACGATAGTAAAGCAACTTTATCGGTAGGCCCTAACTTCGCGTACGCCCTCGCGGCAAAGCGGGTCCGCCCCGCCGATCGCGAGGGGCTTGATCTCTCGGCGTGGCGCCTTGCTCTCAATGGCGCAGAACCCGTGAACCAGCAGAGTGTCGAGGCGTTTGAGCACGCGTTCGGCCCGTTCGGCTTCCGGCCCGAGTGCATGTATCCGGTCTACGGCCTTGCAGAGAGTTGCGTCGCCGTTACATTTCCGCGACCTGGCGAACCGAAGCGTTTCTTGCGTGTCGATCGCGCGGCACTCGCAGATGGGTACGTGCAGGTTCGCGAAGGCGACGGAACGATGGCGCTCGCGTGTGTTGGCAAGCCCATGCCGGGTCACGACGTGATCGTCGCCGACGAGCACGGCGATGGGCTTGGCTACGACGAAGTGGGTCACGTGCTCGTGCGAGGCCCATCGGTCATGAAGGGCTACTTTGGTGATCCCGCCGCGACGGAAGCGGTCCTACGAGACGGTTGGCTATGGACCGGCGATCTCGGCTTCTCTCGCAAAGAAGGTCTCTACGTGACCGGTCGCGCGAAGGACCTCATCATCGTGCGCGGCAAGAACTATTACGCCGAAGACATCGAACGCGTGGCCGAGTCGGTACCAGGCGTCAGGCAAGGCGGCGCGGTCGCGTTTGCGGTCTACGACGAAGGGGAAGCACGCGACCTCGTGATCGTTGTTGCGGAGATCAGCGCGAGCGCAGAGGCCAATCTCGCGGAACGCGTAGTGTCGGCGATTGGCGAAGCGTATGGTCTCAACGTCGACGAGGTGGCTCTTGTCGAGGCGGGCACGTTGCCCAAGACGTCATCGGGCAAACGTCAGCGCAACCTGACGCGCCAGCGCTATCTTGCAGACCAGCTCGTGCCCGATAAGACGGGCAAGCTCGGCATTGCGAAGGTGTTCGTCCGTTCGGCGACGGGACTCTTGCAGCTCTTCGCCCGCAACGTCACACAAGGCAGGAGAGAGCCGCCGTAGTTCCAATGGAGCCGATGCGAGCCCTATCGGCCGACCCACGCAAACGTGCCGTCCACCACTTCAGCAAATCGCGGAGCGTGAGTCAGGAGCTCCGCCGTGTCGATACCCAACCGTGCGCATGGCTCAACGAGCGACGTTTCGATCTCGTGCAGAACGAGCGACCGCACCGCATCAGGAAAGCGCGTGTGACCGTAGTCAAGTGCATTGACGGCATAGAGCCATGCGGCGATCTCTGACACCGGTCCGCGCAAGTGAACGTTTCGTCGAGCGTCGCGCGCAAACGGAATGAGCACCTCCGCGATGCGAGCAAACGGGCCTTCACCGTTGATGGGCGAGAGCGCGTCGAGCACGCCGTGATCGTCCGTGCGGTGTGCGTCGAAGGGTGAGTCGGCTTTCGCAAAGAGAGCGTGTCGCGCTGCTAAACGGTCCGCCGCGCTCTTCTCCCAAAACGTTACATACCGAAAGAGCTCGTCGAGTTGCAGTAGCGCGGACCCGTCGAAAATTGCGAGCAGTGGTGCTGACCGTCGGAGGCGCGCAAAGGGCAAATCTTCCATCAGAGAGCGTGCACCCAGAACAGTGCCCGCATCGTGAACGTTTCGCTCGAGAAGCACCGGCAAGATCCACTTTGCGGCGCAGCTCCAATTGCGCGCCGAGCCGGCCCACTTGCTGACGGCATGGGCAGTCGTGCGAACCAACGCTGTCCCAAGCACGAGGCGCGCGACGCATCGCGCCACTAGCCCCCGCACAGCGGGCAAATCTGAAATCGGGCCCTGATACAAGTGGCGCGTTCCCGCGTGCTCAAGCGCAAGGGACGCGGCTTTTGCGAGTGCCCCACAGGTCATCGCTGCGACGCCCGAGCGCGAAATTTCCAGCGTGCGACGGACGTGTAAGAAGCCTTCACCCACTTGACCAAGCACCGCGGACGCGGGGACGCGCGCATCGTTCAGCGTGACGCGCGCGAGATCCATGTTGCGGTACCCGATGGACGAAAACGGGAGCTCGCCCTCAAGGCCTTTCGTATTTCGATCGAGAAGAAAAAGCGTCTGTCCCGAGGCGTCACTCTGCTCGCCCGTGCGCGCGAGGACCACCACATACGCACCCCGCGTCCCGTTGTTGATGGGCCCCTTCACGCCGCGAAGCACGAAGTGATCGTCGCTTTGCGTCGCGACGCATTCATTGCTCAACAGATCCGACCCATGCTCCCACTCCGAGAGCGCGAGTCCACCGACCTCACCGCGCAACAGCGCCCCAAAATACGCCGTTTGTTGATCACTATTGCCCGCAACAAGCACGGCGGCGCCACCAAGCACCGCACCCCCGAGGCAGAGCATGAAATCGAGATCCCAAGCGGCTCCCCGGGTTGCAAGGCGCATCGCGCGCGCCCACTCAAGCTTGCCGCCCGCGCACTCGGGGGCGATCTCGGCCATCAGGCCTGCGCCCGCAAACGCGATAAGTTCGTCGCGAGGGAAACGGCCTGTGCGTTCGGACGGTGCGAGGGCGTCAGGTCCTACGCCGTGCGTGAAATCGCTAAGGCGCTTGACGAGCTCGATGTCCTCTGGCGCTCGCTTGGGATCGAAAACTTCTTCCACTAGATCGAGCAAGGCGAGGGGATCCACGGCTCAAGTGTAGGTGCGGTCGGCATCCCTTCGGCTAAAAAGGTGCACCTTGAGTGATCAATTTGGCACGATCACCCAATGGCACACGTCCAGGCGCCGGTTTCGCTCGAACATCCGCTCGTCGAACACCTGCTCACCCTCATGGATCGCAAGCACCACTGGGCCTACCCGGCGTTGACGCGCGCCGGCCTTTCGCGCCAACAATTGCTTGTGCACTTCCGTCACGAGTATCTCGTGTACGTGCGCGATTTCCCGGTGCTTCTTGCGCGCGCACTCGGAAATGTTCCGCCGATTGACGAAGTGCGAAGGGCCCTTGCGGAGAATCTCTACGAAGAGCAAACGGGAGGCTTGTCGAAGACGGGACCGCATCCCGCGTTGTTCCTCAAGATGATGCGTGGCCTCGGATATGAAGCGAGTGAGTTCGCAGAGGATGGCCAACCGTTGCATCCCGCGGCGCTTGAGTATCGTGCGTTCCTACAGCGCGAGAGCACGTCGCTTCCGTGGCAGGCCGCCGTCGCGCTTCTCACTATTTTCCTCGAGGGGAGCGCAAACGAGCGTGCCGAACTTGCGGGCACCTACGTTCGCCGAAAGGGCGACGCGCTTACTCTGCAACATCCATTGGTACAATTCTACGGGTGCCCACCCGAAGCGATGGTGCTCACGCGCGCGCACGCACTGGTCGAAGGGGATCACCGTTCCGATGCATGGTCGATGGTGCTGTCGAACACGGTGCCGGGCTCCAAAGTTGAAGCGCGTGTCCATGCGGTTTGCGCCGAGGCTCTGACGCTTTGGATGCGCTATCGTGACGGCGTTGCCGAGCGGATGGGACTCGCGCGCACGTAGGCGCCATCGTGCCGTCACGCGGCGTAAAAAATTTGTGTCAGGGCCGATACTTCTCGAGTAGCTCGCGCTCTTCGTCCCTGAGCTCTGCTTCGAGCGCCGGGTGATCTTCAAGAAGGCCCTCGGCGTCCGCCAGATCCTGTAGCCGTTTTGAGCGCCTCCGCGCAGGGTCGGCGCCGGCGCGGAGCTTCTCGTGCAGCAGGTCGTTAGGACCGATCACCCGCAGGGGTACTCCGTCCAGATCGATCGACGCCGCGCGCGCCACAGCGGCACCGAGTACGGGATCGTCGGTGAACTGCACTGGCGTCCCGTCAGGGCCCATCCAGTTAACAGAATGGGCGAACGTGCCGGTCTCTCGGAATCCGGCAGTGATGAGGCACGCCCCTGGGATTGCCGCTCGGTCGAGTACCGCCAGATCGATGTCGAGCGTAGTGCGCGGTTCGCGCCGATGAACCTGCACGGCAATACCGCCGATAACCGCGTATGGAGTACCGGCCTCATCAAGAATTCGGGCAAGGGCGAGCAGCACAGGCTTCTTGGTCGATTCCATTTCTCCCCGGAGTAGGTGCCAGCGGCGGTCGAGGGCGAAGCCGATTTCGAGGTTTGCGGCCACCGTCCCATCTTAGCACGTCAGGTCGTCTTGACGACCGCATCCTCAGTCGTAATACTGCAGTATGACTGTTGCACGCTTCGCCGTGTCGTTTGATGAAACCCTTGCAAAGCAGGTGCGCAAGGCTGCGGGGCGAGAGCCCACGTCGTCCTGGCTAGCGGACGCCGCGCGCCGCAAATTGCGGGCGGAGGGATTGCTTGGTGTTGTTGCCGAATGGGAAGAGATGCACGGCTCGCTCGATGAGGCCTCTTCTCCAATGGAGCCGCGCAGAGCACGAGGGCGGCGTTCTCCGTGAGCATCGTCCTCGATGCAGGCGCTCTGATCGCGATCGAGCGCAATGATCGCAATGTGTGGGCCGCGCTCAAACGCGCTGCTCTGCGAAGTGAGCACGTCATCGTGCCGAGCACGGCGCTCGCGCAAGTTTGGAGGGCTGCAGCAAGTCAGGCCCAACTTGCAAAGGTGCTGAAGTACTGCGTCTTGGCTCCCTTTGACGGCCTGGCCCGCGAGGTAGGGGCGCTGTGTGGGAGGGCGAAGGTCGCCGATATCTGCGACGCACACGTCGCGTTGGTTGCCTCACGAGAGGGTGAGCAGCTGTACACGAGTGACGTCGCGGACATGCAAGCGCTCTTGCGCATCATCGGTGCGCGAAGGCCAGCGATCATTCGCTGCTGAAAACGTTCACCCAGCTGTATCGACGGTCAGCTCGTGCTTCTCAAGAAACTTGACGATTGCCGCCTTCACCAGCTCAGGTTGCTCAATCGGCGCGACGTGGCTGCCTGGGGTCACGAGGAGCAGCTCTGATCCGTTGATCGCCTGCGACATCGACTCGGCCAAGAACGCCGGCGTGAACGTGTCGCGTTCGCCTGCGATGACGAGCGTCGGGACGTGGATCTGAGACAGAATATCGCTCGCCGTGTGATCCCCCGCGGCCTTCAGCATGCGCAAGAACATGGGGAAATCAACGTGCGTCATGTGGCGCAGGTACGGCAACATGTCGGCCGGATTGACACGCTGAGGATCGATCTCCTTCGCCATCATCGCGATCTTGAGCGCCGTCTCGGCCGGGATTCGGCTCCAAATCGCGCGCACGATGTCGGGTGCCTTGATCGCCGCGTCGAGCAACTTTGGAAGAATGAGTTCGAGAATTGGCAACCCATGGAAGGTGCTCGTCACGCGCCCAAAGCTGCCACACTCGAGGACAAGCGCCGCCACCTTTTCAGGGTAGTGACGATAGAACTCGAGCGCGACTTGCACGCCCATCGAATGGCCGATCACGACGACGGGCCCATCGTCAACTGCATTGACGACAGCGGCGAGGTCATGCGCGTGGGTTGCAATGTCGAGTGCGTTTGCGTCGACCGGAGAACCACTTCGGCCGTGACCGCGATAGTTCCAGTGGGTGACGCTCACGTGTGGCGCAAGGTCGTCCCACTGGTACTTCCAAATGAACCCGTCGCACAGAATGCCGTCGCAGAAAACCGCACGCGGCACCTTGCGTCCCTCCGCGAGCGCCGGGTGGTCTTTGGTGCGCACGTACAGGC
>CAMBEV010000086.1 GCA_945865595.1 Nannocystis exedens
GCACGTCGCTACGCCGCCACGCGATGCGATACGCACCGCCGTCGCTTCGAGCTTTTCCAATGTGCGACCGATGAGGCCGACCTTCGCGCCATGGGCCGCAAGCAACTCGGCGATGCCTGCGCCGATGCCGCTGCCTCCACCGGTGACGATGGCGACCTGATCGCGAAGAAGCCCCGGGGCGAAGATCGACGATGCACTCATGGCGCGCATCATACACGCGTTAGTGCGGCTCTCGACCCTGCGCTTCGTCGTCTTCGGCGACCGCTGCGAGACCGGCAAGGTCGGCGACGGTCAAGGGATGGTACGGAGGCCTCGGCGTGATCGGCAGCGCCACCTTGACGCCGCGTTCAGCAAGAAGGCGGGCGCACAGCGACACGCACGATTTTCCCTGACACCAACCCGTGCCAAAGCCGGTGTACCGCTTGACTGATTCGATATCGAGGTAGCCGCGCGCAATCGCTTCTTCAAAGTCGTGAAGCGTGACGTCTTCGCATCGGCAGACGAATGCCTTGCTCAATCGTCACCCGAGTACTCGCAACGCGCGTCGCACGTCTCGAACAAGATGACGGTCTCGAGCGACGGCAACAGAGGCTTCATCTTCTCCCAAATCCACTTGGCCAGAACCTCGCTCGTCGGGTTTTCAAGTCCTGGTATCTCGTTCAAGTACCGATGATCGAGCTGCTCCCACACGGGCTTCCAGATCTCGTACAGCTCGCCAAAGTCGATGAACCATCCGGTGTCTGCGCTAACCGGACCGCGAACCGCAAGTTCGACCTTGAAGGAATGCCCATGAAGGCGCGCGCATTTATGGCCCTCGGGTACCTTCGGTAAGCGGTGCGCGGACTCGAAGCGAAATTCATGAATCAATCGAACTGTCATAGGGCTCGTGCGATGATCCCACGGTTCGCAATCGGACTGCAACGTACCTCTTCGCGACCTACGTCGGAGTTGTCAATATGGTTGACCGCATAAGTGCAACTGCCTTCGCAATGGCGTGCGTGATTGCCTGCCCGCAATGCGGACTACCACATTGGTGGTAGTATGGTAGCATGAACGTATGAGCACGAAGGAGCGCCTCTCAGCCTCGGTGGATGCGGACCTGCTCGCGCTCGGCCATGCGGCGGTCGCGCAGGGACAGGCCGCGAACATCAGCGTGTGGGTCAACGGGGCGCTGCGCCGCCAGGTCGAGTACGACCGACGGATGCAGGCGCTCGACGCGTTTCTCTCCGCATACGAGGCCGAACACGGAGCCATCACCGACGAGGACATCCGGAGCGCGGCACGCAAGGCTCGTTCCGGATCGCTCGTCGAGGCGAAGCGGCAGAAGGCATCGAAGCCCGCGCGCGTGACCCGGTCGCTGCGCGGTGCTGCCTGATGTTGGTCCTCGATGCTGGCGCATTGGTTGCGGTTGAGCGCGGCGATCGCAACGTCATTGCGCTGATCAAGCGCGAGCGGCTCGCGGGGCGAACGCCGGTGACCCACGGTGGCATCGTTGGGCAGGTGTGGCGCGGAGGCTCTGGTCGCCAGGCGACGCTGGCCCGGCTTCTGCCGGCGCTTGAGGTTTCGCCTCTCGACGACGACATGGGTCGGCGCGCAGGCGTGCTGCTCGGCAACGCGGGGACCCGCGACGTCATCGATGCCGCTGTCGTCCTTCTGGCGCGAGATGACGACGAGATCCTGACTTCTGATCCGAACGACCTTAGGAGGCTGGCACGGGTGGCCGGCATCGCGGCTTTCGTCGTGAAGGTGTAGCTGCGCCTCAGAAAGGAACAAAACGAAGCGTTTGCCAAGCGCTGCGTCCTGGGGTAGGTTCGCCGGCCCTTCGGCTCACAGAGCCCGCGTTGAGAGGAAAGCCCCATGTTTCTCGTGATTTCCAAGAAACCCCGCAAATCGAACCGCACCAAGACCAAGCGTTACCGCGCCAAGCTCAAGGCGAAGGACCGCGGTCGGCGCGCACGTATTTATCAGGGCGAGTGAGCGCGCAGCGCTCCCCCTTCTGAACGCGGTTGGCTTACCGTCGAGCGGTGGCCAACCGCGATGTCTTTTTTGTCTCCAGTGGCACCTTCTCTGCTCCGGCTTTTGCGGTAGGACGCCCGGGATTTTCATCAACTTTCTTGTCGAACACGGTCGGCGTCATCGTGCGCAGTGACGACTCGATCGTTCTCGTCGATGCGGGCCTCTCGGAGGCGACATGCGCTAACCCGGGTCGCAGCGTGGGCCATCTGCGCGCACGCTTCTTGGGCATCAGGGCGAGTGCAGAAGACTGCGTCGCGGCACAGCTTGAGCGACTTGGCTATCGGCGGGAGGCGGTCACTGCGATCGTCGCCACACACTTGCACTTTGACCACGTGAACGGCGTGCGCGATTTTCCGAACGCGGAGCTGATCGTCAGCAAGGAGGAACTCGACGCGTTTTCGTGGCGTCGCACTGACTTTGGCTACGACAAGCGCGACTTGAAGCTCGAGCAGCGCATCGTACCGGTCGAGCTCGAAGACGCGCCACGCGATGGGTTTGCGCGCAGCCTCGATCTCTTTGAGGACGACTCAGTGCATCTGCTCGATACGCAGGGGCACACGCCAGGGTCGGTCGCGGTCTCAATGGCAACGATCGGCGCACACTTTATTCACGTCGGCGACGCGGTCTACAACGTAAAGGAACTTAACCTTAGGGACGCAACCCCCATCAGCCGCTTCATCCGTTGGAACACAGACAAGCACCGCGCCTGCACAGATGTGCTCCGCGCCGCTGCGAAAACAACAACGCTCGTGCCGTCGCATGACGCCGATACCTTCGCAAGGCTACCTAAGGGGCCGGCTTCTTCTTCCGCAGCTCCGCGAGCACCAGCTTCACGAGCGCCTTGAACGTTTCGAACACGTTCTGGCCGCTCGAGGCAATCGCCTCAAAGTCGGGCACGCCACTCTTGTTGACGAGCGCGCGCAGCTCTTCCACCGACGCAATCGCAGGCAGGTCACGCTTGTTGTATTGTACGACGAGCGGAAAGTCCGCGGGCGTGCGACCGAGTCCCTGTAGGTACTCGGTCAACTCGTAGAACGCCTCTTCGTTCGAGTCCATGCGCGGAATCTGTGAGTCGGCGACGAACACGATGCCGTCCGCGCCCTTGAGTACGAGCTGACGCGTCTCGCTGTAGTAGACCTGACCAGGAACAGTAAAGAACTGGAACTTTGTCTTCAGCCCTCCGATCTCTCCGAAATCGAGAGGCGCAAAGTCGAAGTACAAGGTGCGCTCGGTCTGGGTGGCGAGCTCGATCATCTTGCCCTTGTGACCGGCGTTCCAGTGCTCGTGAATGTGACGCAAGTTGGTTGTTTTGCCGCAGAGGCCAGGCCCGCAGTAAACGACCTTAAAACTAATTTCGCGCGTCATTACGTTGATGTGCGGCATGGTCGCGCGGCCCTCAGTCGTTGAACAGGTTGTCGATGTCTTCGTCGGTGATGTCGGCAAAGTGCAGGTCGAAGCCGGGTTGATTCTGCTTGGCCGACAGCGCCACGAGAATTTGTGCGAGAGCTTCGCCAGCCTTTTTCAGCCGTAGGCGCACGAGGCCAGGAGACGTTCGTGCGTCGAAGACCACCTCGAGGATGAGGCGGTTGGAGACGAGGAACGTATAGATGTTCGCCTTCTCGCCTTCGTGAAACTGAATCGCGAAGCCGGTCTCGCGCAAAATGCGCGCGATGCCGCCGGTTGCAGCGACGTTGCCTGCAGTGAGCACCGCAAGTCCGACGATGTCGAGGTGATCGGTCTCGCCACTCTGCGCAATCAGCTGGCCATTCATGTCAACCAGCATGACCACTTTGGCCATGGCGTCGCGCAGCAGGCGGTCGACCACCGCCTGGATTTGCACGAACTCTTCCTCGTACATGACGAGCTGCTGCTCGGCCATCCTTGCGCTCCAACACGGGCGAAATGCCCGCAGTCAATTAAAGGAGTATCGCGAAAGCGGCCGCGCGACTCAATCAAGTTGCGGCCAGACGAAACGCACCGTTGCTTCGTTAAGGAGTCATCACGCTCACGTTGAAGCCAAGGCCAGTCGCACGCAGCCACTCGTCATCGTTAATACGCTGGCTAAGCACCTGAAGGCGCACGTCGAAGGTGCCGCCTAGCGTTACGCCAGCACCCACGCCGGCTGCAACGTCGACGCGTTCGAAAGGCTGCCGGTAGATTTTCACGCCCGAGAGCGCGCCCACATAGAAGTCGCTGATCTGGACCCAGAGCTGGGCCGGAATGCTGAAGCCGAACTCGGTGTTCGACGCAAACACCACAGGAAAGTAGAGGCCGGTGTCGACACGCAACGTCCCGGGCGCGCGGATGCGAACCGGAAGGCCAGCCGTCATCGCGAAAGAAGACCCGTCGGCAATGGGGATCGTGAAGCGCGCGTCAGTTCCGAGTTCGACAATCTTGGTCGCAATGATCGAGCTGCGGAGCGATAGCTCGGGATTGGCCATCGTGCTGCCGCCCGCGCCGTATGTATGTGCGTCATACACACGTCCGAATTCGTCGCCGCGCGTGACCTTTCCCGGCTCGCCTACGCGGAAGCCGAGGCGCACACCCAGTTCGCCTAGGACGGGAAGCCCGATCGCTCCGGCGAGGTGAAACCCGCTCCCTTTGTCAGTCGAGGTCGTCGTCACCGGGGCTGAGAGTTCGCTCTGCCGTGCGCCGAAGCCAACGCCATAGCCCGCTTCGCCGTAGGCCTGCATGGACCCTCTGGTCAGGGGGCGGTCGACCCAGTCGGTTGCAAGCGCGGCAGAGGGTGCAAGCACCGCGAGCGCGGGGAATACGTAAGACAATGTGCGCAACGGCAGCATGAGCAGCTCCTCGTGAAGGCGTCCTCACTGGGTTACGGCCACACGCGAGCAATAGTTCAACGTTTAAAGTCCAACACGCCAGCAAGGTCACATGCCGACCACGTGGTTCTTTGCGTGTTGAAGTCCAACACACCAGCAACGTCACATGCCGACCACGTGGTTCTTTGCGTGTTGAAGTCCAACACACCCACGCGCAGCGCGGGCCCCGACTCAATCAATCACGCATCGTCTGCAGGAATCGCCAACTTGCGTGACCAGACGTAGCCATCACGGCGGCCGTCACCGACGGGAATGTGGTCGCGCAAGATGCCCGTGCGACGGAACCCAGCGTAAACGAAGGCAGAGGCCATCCACGGGTCGTCGGTCGGCGAGATGGCGAAGGTCGCGACGTAACCCTGCTCGGTGAGCTTATCGCAAACTTCGTTGACCATCGCGGACGTGGCCATCCAGTCTTGTTCGGCCTTGGGGGACGACAGCAGCTCGAAGAAGACGCACTGAAAACAGGGCTGCTCTTCGAGCGACAACACGACGTCGGCCGCGCCCTTTGAAGAGCCGACGAAGTACTCGCGCACGGCATCGCGTCCGAACGACTCGAACCCGGTGAGCGCACGACCTCCGCGCTGTGCGGCTTGCACGGCCTTGCGCGCCGTTGCCGCATCGATCGGCGTGATCTTCATGGAGGGAAGCGAACGCGCTTGCAGCTGCTTGCTGTACTTCTTGGCAACGATGAGCGTCTTTTCGGCACGAAGGATCGCGGGGTCTTCGACCTGAAGCGCCGCGTCATCGTCTTCCTCGTCGTCGTCACTTGCGACGTCGTCGAGCGGGTCGTGCTGGCGAATGCTCTGGCTCGGGTTGTGAACGCTGATGCGCGTGTGCGACGCGCGGGCGGCGTGCTCTTTCATCGACAGGCCGATGAGAAACGCGTCAGTTCGCTTGTAGAAGCCGGGCACGCTCGCTTCGCGGCGGAAACCCATTTTGACCCAAGTCGAAATCTCATCGCGCTCAACGAGGGTGAAGATCTTCTCGATCCCCTCACGCTGGGCGAGTTGAAGCACGGCGTCACGCTTCGCGCGTGATGGTCCTGCCCGAAAGTCGACCACGCGCATGGTGCGCGCACGGCGGTTGAGGAACATCCGCAACGAAACCGAGTCGTTGCGCAGAACGATCTCGTCACCGTTTGGACTGGTACCGCTTGACTGATTGGGTTGTCCCCACGCTTTGGCTGCCATTGACCCGATGCCCCCCTCAGAAAATTGAGGTTACAACAGCAACTGCACAACTCGAGCTGGTCGGCGGAACTCGCCCGAGCCACCTCGGCGCCCTACTTCGCGCGGGGTGATCCCTTACTACGCAAAAATTCGATTGGTCAATGTTTTGTTACGAAAAAAAGCGTGACAATTCAGCGACTTACATACGGGCTTGCGCGGGCACATGAACACGCGGCTACGTGGGTTCAGTCGACGCCATCGCCAGTTGTGGGCTTTCGACACCGAGCGTGAGCAGAGTTTCACAAAGGCGATGTGCGGGCAGCGACACCAAGGTCGGCATTCCTCCTGAAATGGACAACAAGGAAAGGAAGTTGACCTTGCTGTCAAAAGGCGCTGCGAGCGTCATGTTGTCGCGGTCAACGAGGATCGCAATGTCGGCGCGCTCTTGCCCTAACAAGAGGAGCAACGTTCGGTCGAAAGTTGACCCCGGCGGCACCTTAAGGAGCGCGATCGAACGCCACGGATGGCCCTGCACTGCAGAGACCCGGTAGTCGCGCGCATGCTCGCGAGCACTCGCTTCAAGGGCGACCAGCGCGGCGCCCGCATCGTCAATGGTCTTCCAAAGCGAGGTGTCAGAGAGCCCCGACGCAAGGTGGCGCACCATGAGGCCAAGCAGCGCAACATCGCGCGGGCGCGCCCGAATCGCGCGGTCAAAGCGTCGACCGATCGCGCTGGGCTCGCCGATCCGCGTGTCAATCGCGCGCGCATCATCGTCTGCGCCCGGGTACGGTTCGTTACCACCATTGATCCATTTTGCTGCGCTGCAGAGGCCGTCGAAATCGGTGTGGCACACGATCGTGTCGATCGCGCCGATGCGAGCGACGAGCGCGGGGGTCACCATTTCGGGACACGCGCCGTGCTGCGCCTTCGTTGCCAGAACGAAACGCGAATCGCCTGCGTAGTCGACATGCAAGTCGTGATCATGGTGATCGACCCACGCGGCGAGGCGGTCGCCCAAGCCCTCGATGAACGGCTTCGTGATCTTCAAAAACCCACCGCTGGACGCCTCTGAGGCGAACGCGATGTCGACAACGACCACCCGGCCGCGCAGCTCATGCGCCTTCGGCAATTTGCGGGGCGTGGCGAAAGCGAGTTGGGGCCAAACAACCATGGTGTCCTCGCTATAGCGCCTTGCCTGCGGGCAATTCACGTTTTTCGCGCAGCCGTTAGCGAACGAACGTTACTCTGGTCTTATGGCGACCCGGGTGCTCTTGATCGAGAGCGATGCGGCATTTGCAAACGAGCTGAGTGCCGAGTTGACGAAGATGGACTGTGTCGTCGAGGTGACTGACGACGGAAATGCGGGCATGCAAGCCGCGCTCGCTCACCGGCCCGATTTAATACTGCTGGCGATCGAATTGCCGCGCATCAACGGGTATTCGATCTGCAACAAGTTACGAAAAGACGCGTCGCTCCAGCAAGTTCCGCTCGTGGTGCTCTCAAGCGAGTCGACCGAGGAGACGTTCGAGCAACACCGCAAGTTGCGCACCCATGCTGACGATTACATCCGCAAGCCCAGCGCGTTTGATGCGCTGATGCAGAGGCTCGAGCCGCTCAAGGTGTTCGCTGGAGGCGATGGCGCTTCAAACGAAGACTATCTGGTGGTCGATGAACTCGTCGTCACCCACGACGATGACGACGACGACGGCATGACCCAGATTGCCAATCGCGATGACCTCCTTGGTCACCAAAAGCTGAGCGCGATCGACGACGATGACATTGAGGACTTCGCCGACCGGGCGTTTAGTCGTTTTGTTTCGCCTGATGGCTCAGGAAAACTCGTCCTTCAGCCCGCGAGCCTCGCCTCGACACGCCCACCCGCGTCGCAACCCCCAAGTGACCGTACCCCTAGCGAACGTGTCCGGTTACGAGAGTCGGCGCAAGCCCCGTCGGCGGGCACAAGAGCGTCCGGCGTTTCAAGCCGTGAGTTTCTCGACCTGCGCGAAGCACTCAACAAGAAGGACAAAGAGATCCTTTCGTTGCGTGAATCGCTTTCGCGCAAAGACAAAGAAATTGTCGAAGCCCAAGACCGTACCCTCGTGCTTGAGCGTGCAAAGGCCGACCTCGACGATCGCGTCATCGGCATCGAGCGCGAGCTCGTCGATACACGCGACAAGGTCGATAGTCTCGCGGCCGACAGGGAGCTGAGTCGCAAGGTTGTGGACGACTTGAAGCATCGGCTCGAACGCACGAAAGCCGATCTCGACGGGAAGCTTCGCGAGGTGGGTGAGCAGAAGGCGCGCTTCACCGAAGAGCTCGCTGCACTCGAGGCAGCCAAGGTTGCACAGAAGAGCGCGCTGGAAGGCGAGCTCGCCCGCTCGAAATCGATCTACGAAGGTGACATTTCGGAGCGAACCAGCGCCCACCATGCGGATCTTGAAGGGCTGCGGGCCGAGCACAGAGCAGTCCTCGATCGACTGTTGAGCGAAAACGAGGCAGCCGCGGCCCGCCAGACGGAGGTGGCAGACCGGGCGCGGGCGGAGGCCGTCGCAGCGCGAGAAGTGGAATTGCTCGCCGACCGGGAAACCACCCTCGCGGCGCTTCATCGCTCGCACGAAGAGACCTTGGTCCAGAAGCAGAATCAGCACGATGGGGAGACTGAGCGTCTGCGGGCAGAGGTTGAGGCTGATGTGGAGAGCCACCAGCGTGCAAGCGAAGAAGTGCTCACCGATCTGCGATCGGCCCACGATGCCGCAGTCGTCGAGCTAGTGACCAGGCATGCGCGAACGCTCGCGCAAGAGGAAGAACGCCGCGCAGCCGAGGTCGCCAACGTGGAGGCGGAGGGCCGCCGCAAACTCGAAGCGCGCGAGCGCGAGCTCATCTTGCGCTACGAGACAGAGGTCAGCTCGCTCCGCGACCAGCAGGACACAACGATCGCGGAGCTCGAGAGCGCTCGTTCCGCGGAGCTATCCAAGTTGCGCGACGAGTGCGAAGAGCGCGGCGCCACGATTGCCGCGCTCGTAAGTAGTCAATCTGTGGAACTATCAAAGCTGCGTGACGATCACGCGCGCAGAACGCGTTCGCTCGAAGAAGATCGCGACGAACGCTTGGCTGCGCTAGCTCGCGATCATGAAAGGCAGCTGCTCGAGGCCGCCGACGGGCGTGCCGAGGGCGAACGCTCGCTTCGCCAAGAGCGGGAAAACGAGGCGGTTCGACTCGCGAGTGAACATCGCGAAGCCCTCGCGTTCCTTGAAAACGATCGCGACGCACGGCTCGCCTCGATCGAGGCAAAGGCTGCACGTGACCTCGATGATCTTCGACAGGCGGCTCGCCACGAGAGGGGGCAGTCCGAGACGGCCATTGCCGAGCTTGAACGCGCCGCTCAGGAAGCGCGTGAGCGAAGCACAATGGTCGAAAGCGAAAGCGCCAAGCGAAGCGCCGATAGCCGAGCGCAAATGGACGCGCTCGTCGCCGACATCGAACAGCTTACCGCCCAGAAAGACGCGGCCGAAAAACGTGAAAGCAGCTTGACGCATCACACGGCGCAGCTTGAGGCGTCGCTCGCGAGTGCCACTGCCGCGTTGTCCAGCGCGCGTGACGAGCTTATGGCAAGCAGCAACCAGACAGAGCACCTGCGCGCCCACGCGACCCAGACACGCGCTTCACTCGAGAAGGCAAAAGACGCGCTGGCAGCGGCGCTCGGGTACATCGACGAGGGCGAGAGCTAGAAATCGGCGTCGCGTTCGCTCCAGCCCTTAATTGCGCGTGGCCGCCAGCCGTTGGGTTCAGTGAGGGAGAGCGTGCAATGCGAACGACAAGCGCGGTTGGCGGTGGGCTGCTTCTGTTCTTGGTGGCGAGTGGCGCTTCGGCGTTTTCGCAGCGAAATGAGGGCCTGATGGCCACCGGCCACGAGTTTCTGGTTGTGACGGGCGCGCACTACCTGAGTGACGGACAATTCGCCGAGCCGGGCTGGGCGAACAATCAGATCACGGGTCCCACGGCGTCGTGCCGCAAGTGCGATCAGTTCGACACAAACAACTGGAGAACTTGGTCGCTCGTGCAGGGCAACCGGTGGGCGGATATCGGTGGCTATTCCGTCATCGGCTCAGGCGAGTGTTTTCACGCCGCGGTTCAAGATTCAGATGGCGTCCAGTACCAACATGCCCTTCGCAAGAGGTGCGACGTCGGCATACGCGGGCTAGTTCGCGCACATGCAGGCACTGTGGCACTTATCCGCGATCGCTTCATGCGGGCAGTGACCGCGGCAAGCGAGCCTGTCTGGTTCTCAGACGGTGGGATGGTAAGCCTCCGCTACAAAGCGCACCGACCGACCTTTCTTCTTGGGATGGCGATCCATGCGCTCCAAGACACGTTCAGCACGGAGCACACGTTTCGATCCGGCGATTGGCACGCTCTCATCGACATGAAGACTTAGGTCGGAACCTTGGGCTCCGACCATCATGCAAACGAAGACGAGAACCCCGAGAAGTTCAAGGTGTGGGGCGCCACCCCGGCTCCGAACGAGACCCACGGTGACTACGGGTTCTTCCACTTTTTTGAGGTCGCTTCGCACACCGACATGAAGGACTCGGCGAAGATGGCGACCGCAGCGACGGCCGATCTTATCAAGGCGTATGATGGATCGACGAAGGTGCCCGCTGATCAGCGCGTCGCCGTCGCAACGAAGCTGTTCGATGCGCTTGTCTACGACAAGTGGCTCACGCTCGGCGGCGACGCCATTGCGAAGAAGGCGCTCAACGAAGACATCATCGCGAAGCTACCGGGCGTGAAAACTCCCTACGAAGAATTCCTCGCTGACAAGCGCAGCATGGTCGACAAGCTTAAGGAGCTTGGAGGCAAGATCGACAAACCCGACGCCGGGTGCAGCGCACCAGGGTCGATTTGGGAGTGGAAGGTTGGCGGAGAAGCCAAGGGCAGGTTGGAAACCTATGGGGCTGGGTCAACCAACGATGGCTCGTGGCAAAAAAACGAGAAGTTGCGGGCTGCTTGCCTGAAGCAATCGGGCATCGAGAGTTCCATCTCGCCCCAGGGCGATACGGTCGGGGTGTTTGGCGACATGCCAAAGTTCTGCTGGCCCGCGAGCAGCTGTCACGACAACACCGCACAGCACATCGCCGACGGAATCTCGACGGGTGCGAAGTGGTTCGGGTCGGCGCTCGCTAGTTTTGGCACGGCGATCGGCAATCTCGCCAAGGAGATCTATACGGTCGGCAAGCACGCCAAGCACACGCCCGCCCCAGGGAAATGCCTTGCCGAATC
>CAMBEV010000087.1 GCA_945865595.1 Nannocystis exedens
ATTGGGTACGGCTCGGACATCGCCATGATGCATCTCTCGGCGGAGGTGAAGGATGTTCCTTACGCCGAGCCGCGTCAGTTCAAGAACAGTCTCTACAAATTTGCAGCGAAGCCCGCGTACCGATGGGTCGAAGCACGCCATAAGTCCGACGCGTTTTTACCTGCTGTGGGCGCACCGCGCTTCGCAGTCATCGGCTACGGCCAAACCTCGAACCTCAATGGCCTCAAATACGCAGGGTCTGGCGGTCGAACCGCCGCAATCATGAAGGTCAAGGAACTTGGCTTTTTGCAAACGGGAGCCGCTGAACGCGATCCCAATGCGTATCAGGAGATCTGGCTTACCTACGGAAGCGGCGCTTCTTGTCACGGAGACTCGGGCGGTCCGCTGTTTACCTCAGAAGCGGATCCGTCAACGAAGAAGACGATTCCGGTTCTTTACGGTGTTCTGTCTGGCGGCGACGTTACGGGCGTCATGACGCCCGGCTTTCCTGCGCCTTCCACGGGTAAGCTGTGCGGCGATGCCACCATGCCCGCTGTCTATTCGGTATTCAGTGACGCGTCGCGCAGGTTCATCGACGATACGATGCGCGCCTGGAACGAGAGGGCACTGCGTTGGTCTTTTTAGCCACTTCGAAGCGCTTGGCCTGGCTGGTGGGCGCCCTTGGCCTGCTTCTTTGTGAAGATGCGAACGCTCTCCTCCCGACCCCAAAGGATGCGCTTCCCGCGGTCGGCGTCATCACGCTCAATCCTAGTTTTTGTACGGCGACGCTTATCGGTGAGCGAACGATTCTAACCGCCAAGCACTGCGTCCTGGCGAACGGAAGCAAGCCTGATTTTACCCGCTTCTCGTTCGTCCTTGGAGACGACATCATAACGTCAATCGCGACGGGCATTCCCGTCGACGCGATGGAGCTGCTCGATATTTCGGGCGAGTCCACCGACAAGGATTCGCTCGGCTTCCGGCATACAACCGACGTTGCGATCTTGCGGCTCGCGAAGGCGACAGGCACGAGCCCCTACGAAATTCGGGTACTGCGCAACGACTTCACGCAATGGAAAGGGCGCAAGGTGACTTCGGCAAACGACGAGGCGCCCTCAGACCCGCAAGCTCACTATCGCTACCGCTTCGCGATCGATCAACAGCTCTATCTGAGTGGTGCTGGGTACGGTTTCGATGGCAAGTTCTTCCGGTTTGAAAAGCATGCCGTCATCATGCGTGTGGTCGGCCTTGAAACCTTGCAGCGTGCTTTTACGTCGAGCGACGCCTTCATGCTGAAGGTGGGGTCGAGTCAGGGAATTTTGTGTCACGGCGATTCCGGGAGTCCGCTGATCACCATGCGCAATGGCCGCCGCGTGGTTTATGGCGTCTATGCCGATATCAATAACTGGTGCGACGACAGCAAGAATCTGAAGCCAACCGCAGGCTGGTATACGGTGTTCAACAAGAAGATTTACAATCGAGTGTCCGAGATCATGCGAGGCTGGGGCGAGAAGACGGTCTACGCCGCGCTGCCGTAAGGCGTGGGTAGCGCCACGTTCATCCCCGGCCGAAAGGATAGGTCTACCCATGATGCGAACTGATTGTTTTTGTGCGCGGGCGGTCTCCATCGCGCTCGCCTCCCTTGCCGGGATTGGGTGCTCATCCCCCGCAATCGTCCCCACAGACGGGGGTGGCGATGGGGCTTCCGATGCCGGCGCTTTGATTGACGGCGCTCCGGCCGACGGGCCAACACCAGCGCCCGACGGGTCCGCGACGACGCTGCGCAAGATCGTGTTTGCAGCCGACTTCGACACGCACGGCGGATGCGCAGACCACAGCGAGACCGATCAATGCGACATGTACACGGCCGATCTGAACCTGAGCGACGGCAGCGTGAGCAGCGTCAAGCGTGCCACGAGCACGTCGGTGAGTGAGTCGTACCCCGCGTTGAACCCGAACGGCACGGTCGCGTACTTCAGCGTCTTCAAGGACGTACAGCATAAAGAGTTGGGCTACGTCGATTTTGTGAGCGGCAAGACGGCCACGCTACTGAGCAACGCCAGCTGGCCCGCGGTGAGCCCCGACGGATCGACGCTTCTCTACAAAGATGGGGCGAGCGACCTCATCATGGCCGCACCGCTAACCGGAGGTGGACTCACGCTCGGCAAGGGCAGCGCGCTCACGGGCACAAAAAAGCAAGAGGACCCCGACTATTCGTTCGACGGTCGCTACATCGTGTTCCACGAGATTGTCGATTCTCTCGGCGCTGTGGGTCAGGTCTACGACACGCAAACCAAGAAGACAGCGAGTTGGGGCGAATCGAGCGGACACTGTGGCTTTGGCGGCAAGAGCCTCCTCACGCTTTGTGACAGCTCAAAGAGCGGTGGGCTTCTCAGCAAGACGTACCAGGCGGGCGGGACGTTCGGCGCGACGGCGCTGTTCCTCGCGGACCTTAAGGCGGACGCGCTCAGCCAGTACGACGACGCATTTGCGAAGTGCCAGGGCGTGAGCTTTAACTACCCGACTTTCTGTGGTGACGACCAGCACTTGCTTGTCAGCACGTCTTGTAACCAGAACGGTTCGGTTACATTTTCACGGCTCGTCATGGTCGACTTAACTGGAGCCGCACCAACCTATCGCCCGATAGGCAAGCTCCTTGCCGATGCTTACAAGGGCTCTGGCGTGAGCTCGTGGACCGTGTCGTGCTTGAAGTGAATCGTCGCGCTAAGGACACTCCAACCCAAGCGCGGGGTCCGGGTTGCAGTAAATGAAACCGCCGCCGATCGTTTTCGTCACCAGTACGATCGTGTCGGCCCGCACCGCCGCGTCGATGCCCGGCAGCACGCGTTCGATCCCCTCGACCGAGGCCTGAGTTGCGGCAAACACGTGCAGCACTTGCTTGACCCATTTGTCGGCTTGGCTCACGCGCGCGGTGCTCGCGTTGATGCCGTTGAGCTTCTTTTCGAGAAGCGATTTAATCTCGGCATCCGTTTGGGCGCCTTGGTTTGCAGGCTTGTAAGCGCGCGTCACGCTCACGCCGACCTTTTTGCCGTCGATCTCGACTAGGATATCAGTGATCGAGTTTGCACCTCCGTCGGGTGCAGGGCCGTAGGTGACTTCGGTTTCGGTTTTCAGCAACGTGGCGCCTTCGCAGTAGTGCAGCACCTCGAAGCTCATCGCTTCCGATTCGCCGGAGCTGCCGCCTGCGTTGGGTTCGTCGAAGAGCTTTTGACCGCCGGTGGACAGCGACGTCTTATTGTACACTTCTCCAGTTACGAATATGAGCGCGTCGGTCTTGAGCGAAGGGGACGTTTTGGTGAGCTCACCGCGAACCTCACCGCACGACCCGCTGAGCGTGCCGAGGATGTCTGCCGCGCTGCTTGAGCCTGCATCGGCATCGCTGCCAGCATCTGCGACAATTGCGCTATCAAAAACTCCGCTATCGGTGGGATTGGACGTCGCGCTACATGCTGCGAGAAGGGCGAACGCGAATGCGGAGGTGACCTGGAGCGAACGAGAGAGACGCATGAGCTTCCCTGTCTATCATGCCATCGCGCTACACTCGAACCGGTGAGCGACGTCGACAAAGCACAGCTCGTTTCCATCTTGCGTGCGCGGCTCACGAGCGAAGTTGCGAACATGACGCGCCTCGCGGTCGAGCAGGCGGAGGCGGCATCTCACGAAGAGAACAAGCCCGAGAACGACAAAGACATGCGTTCCACCGAGGCGTCGTATCTCGCCAAGGGGCAAGCCGATCGCGTTCAGTCCCTCGAACACGCGCTCGCACTGCTCACGTCGATGCCGATTCGTCACTTTGGCAGTAGCGAATCGATACAGGCGTCCGCACTTATCGATGTGCGCGGGCCGCAGGGAGCGCGCACGTATTTTCTGCTGCCCGCGCTTGGGGGCGAGAGGCTCGGGCACGACGGCAAAGAGATCCACACGCTGGCGACGACGAGCCCGTTGGGGCGCGCTCTGCTCGGCCTCATTGCGGGGGAGGAGGCTGAAGTGGCCACGCCGCAGGGGACTCAGACGTACGAAGTGGCTTCGGTCCGATAGCGCGCATTCGCCCGTTTCTTCTACCTTGCAGGCGTCTTGCTGTACCGTTTTGTCGATGCAGCGGGTGTCCCAGGCGGCGAAGGTAGGGCTCTTCGTCGCCGTAACGACGGGCGCTTCGCTTGCGATCTACAGCGCTGTCGGCAAGCGCCTGGGCACTGGCAAGTCGTACGTGGTGCACGCGTTTCTGGAGGATGCCACCGGCCTCGCGCAGCAGTCCCGCGTGACGATCGCGGGCATTCCGATTGGCAACATTGATGGCATCAAGCTCGAGGGAAATCGCGCGCGCATCAACGTAAGGGTCAACAGTGACGTTGCGCTGTACGACAATGCGACGCTCGGCAAGAAGTCGGCCTCGCTCCTCGGCGAGTTTCAAGTGGTTCTCACCCCAGGTACTGAAGACCGGCGCAAGCTCCACGACGGCGACGCGATCGCAATCGTCACCGAGCAAGCCACCGGCGGCCAGGTGATGGACGAGATGAAGGGCATCGCAGAGCAGGTCAAGCTCGTCGCGCAGCAGCTTGCAAAGAGCGTGGGCACCGAGCAGGGCGGTCAGAATATTCGCGACACGCTCAAGAATCTTGCCGATGTCACCGACGCGCTCAACAAGACCGTCCGCGAAAATCGCGAATACCTCAATACAACACTGAAGAGTGTCGCCGGCATCACGGCAAACGCCAATCCGCAAGTCGCCAGCATTCTCGAGAACGTTCGGCTCGTGACCGAAGACGTCCGAGCCCTCACCAAGCAAACGCCCGGGGCAAATGGCCAAGCAGGTGAACTTCGTCAGACCGCCGAGCGCGTTAACAAGGCGGCAGAGAGCCTCGAGAGCGTGTTGTCTCACGCAAATCACGTTGCCGAACGCATCGACAAAGGCGAGGGCACGATCGGCAAGTTGACCAAAGACGAGACGCTCATCAACGAAGTGCAGGGCGTTGCAGAGAACGTCAACGATCTTGTCGGTGGTATCAATCGCGTGCAAACGCAGGTCAATCTGCGCAGCGACTACAACTTTCTCTCCAATACGATCAAGAGCTACGTCGAAGTGCGCCTGCAGCCGCGCGAGGACAAATACTATCTCATCGAGCTCATCAACGATCCCCGTGGCAAGACCTCGTTCGAACAGGTTGACGTCGAGACCACGAATCCGAACGACCCTGCGCGCTATCGCACGGTCACCACCCGCACGACCGACTCATTCCGCTTTTCGCTCCAGTTCGCGCGTCGCCTGGGCATGTTCACGGGTCGCTTCGGCATTCGTGAGTCAACAGGTGGCGTCGGCCTCGATACGCACCTTCTCGGCGACAAGCTTGAAATTCGCCAAGACCTCTTTGGCTTCGGTGAAGAGATTCAACCGCGATATCGTGTCTGGCTCGGTTACGAATTCTTGAGCAAGCTCTGGCTGCTGGGCGGCGTGGACCACATGTTCCTGGCGACACGTCGCGACTACTTCCTCGGGTTGCAACTGCGCTTCACCGACGAAGACCTCAAGTTCATCCTGCCGTTTGCGGGTGGCCTCGGAGGTCGATAGCGCGAGGTTAGCGACCGATGATGGAGCTCGCACTCTTTGCAGCATCACGACCGAAGAGGAGCGCGTCTTCCATCGAAGAGTAATTCCAGTCGCCGTAGCGGCCCGCCGAGACGATTCGATGCTCGCGATAGAAGGGCTTCAACACCTCGAGGGCAGGGAAGTAGTGGTGGTCAAACACCACGTAGGAATGATCGATCTTGCGCACGCGCACGAACGCGATGTCGTCAACGTTCTTGATAATACCCATCTCGATCATGGCGGTCGCCACGCGCGGCAAGACGTCGTCGAGCATGGGCTCGGTGCGATCGGCGAGCTCGACGTAGAAACACGCGCCGCCTTTGGGGGCCAGCGCCGCCGAAAAGTGCGAGTAGCAGCCGATGCGGTAGAACGGGTACTTTGCTTCGGGCACATAGACCCAGTGCAGGTCGTTGCCCGACGGCGTCTTGGTGGCAACGTCGAGGTAGTACAGAACTTGGCAACGAAGTTTACTGTTCGCTTCCTTGACTGCAACGGGAGGTGACACCAGTTGCCCACCGAGTACGTTGAGCGGCATCGTTGAAATGAGCGCGTCATAAGTGACGATTTCATCTTCAAAATAGAGCGTGCGCTTCTGGTGGTCGATTGCGGTTGGTGCGCGTAAGTATTCGATTTCGGGCAGGTCTTTTGCCATGCCCTTTGGCAACTCGCCGATCCCAAGGCGTGGATAGACGAAGCTCGTATTGTACCCGAGCTCGCGATCATTGAGGCCGACGGCTCCCGCAACGACGTCTTCGAGCTTGGGCATCGGAACGAAGCGCTGGCACCACGCGGCCGTGATTTCCCTCGGGTGCACGCCCCATAGCCGTGCGTTGTACGGAATCATGAAGTGCTTGCTGATGCCCTCGCCAAAGTGCAGCAGGCAGAACTCTTCGAAGTTTGTCGGTTCGGGTTTCTCGGTCGCGTAGTGCGCCTTCAAGAAACCGAGCAGGCACTCGTTTGCGATGGCGGCAGGGAGGCCGAACGTGTTCGCCTGGTAGGGGTAGCGCGTGTACGTTCCGTGCGACCACACCATCGACTTGCGTTGCACCTCAACCCAGTCGTTGCCGAGCCACCGCATCACGAGTTCGCGCATCTGTGGATCGCGAAGGTGAAGCAGGTGGCCCGTGCGGTCGAAACGATAGCCACCTTCTTCAAGCGTGATGGCGTGGCCACCCGCCCAGCCGAGCCGCTCAAAAATGCGAAAAGGAACGCCGGCTTGCTTGAGGTGAACCGCGGCGCTCATGCCCGTTAGGCCTGCGCCAATAATCGCCACAGGCGTGTGGGAGGTCTTCGTCATGACCCGGGGAGCATACCTCGATGCTCCCCGGTTTCCGGCTCAAACCGTTCATTTGATTGACAGAAGATCGTCAGCCGCTTTTGTGGCGCGGGTGGCAGCTTTGTCGACGGCGTCGCTCGTTCGGTTCGCTGGTCGCGGTTCTGTTCGAGCTGCTCGTCGGTGTGTTTGACGTCCAACTTCGCCGGTGTAGTGGCGGCGATGTTTTCACCAAGCCGAGGGCTCCGCGGGAGCGGCCAACCGCACCGCAAGACCGATAACGGTTGATTCCAGGCAGGCATAGGCGTCCGCGCCCGCTTGATGTAGGGTCCGGCCCCATGCCTGCAGCGCGCCTTCTTGCCGTTGACGATGACCCCGACACGCTCGCGCTGGTCAGCGTGATGTTCGAGCGCGAAGGCTACGAAGTCGAAACGACAACGTCGCCCGAAGAGGCGCTCGAGTGGGTTGCAACGCGAGACTACGACGCAGTGCTGACCGATCTCGGCATGACACCGATCGGCGGTATCGAACTTTGCGAGCGTTTCCTCGGAACGCGACCCTATCTGCCGATCGTTGTTGTGACCGGGCAGGCGAGTCTCGATGTGGCAGTGGCTGCGCTTCGCGCGGGCGCCTATGATTTTGTGACCAAGCCCGTCGATTCCAAGCTCCTCGCCGCGAGCGTGTCCAGGGCGGTTCAGAACCACCGGCTGCACGATGAGATCAAGCGCTTGCAGCGCGTCGTCGACGAGGGCGCCGAGTCGACGCTTGTGCTCGGCAAGAGCTCGTCGATGCGACGCGTTCATGAGTTGGTCGACCGGGTTTCGCCGAGCGACGCATCGGTGCTCATCTGGGGCGAGACCGGCACCGGCAAAGAGTTGGTGGCGCGATCGATCCACGCGCAGTCGCGTCGAAAAAAGGGACCCTTCATCGCGCTGAATTGCGCAGCTGTTCCAGCAAACTTGCTCGAGAGCGAACTCTTCGGCCACGCGCGCGGTGCGTTCACCGATGCGAAAATTCAACGCACGGGGCTCTTCGTCCAAGCGTCTGGCGGCACGTTTTTTCTCGATGAGATCGGCGAGATGCCCCTCGAGATGCAAG
Source organism: Nannocystis exedens (assembly GCA_945865595.1). Taxonomy (GTDB): domain Bacteria; phylum Myxococcota_A; class Polyangia; order Polyangiales; family Polyangiaceae; genus JAHFDX01. Next base: position 7,956 of record CAMBEV010000087.1, read on the forward strand.
CCAAGCTGCTTCGCGCCCTGCAGGAGCGCAAGGTGCGGCCCGTGGGTGCAAATATTGAGATTCCGTTTGATGCACGCATCGTCGCTGCAACCAATCGTGATCTCGAAGAAGAAATTTACCACAAGCGATTTCGCGAAGACCTCTACTACCGCATCAACGTCGTCAAGATTGATCTGCCGCCGCTGCGTGAACGCGCGCGCGACATTCTCGATTTGGCATCGCACTTCCTCGGTGAGTTCTCGAAACGCAACGGTCGCGAGCCGCTTACGCTTTCGCAACCCGCTGCCGAAAAGCTGATGAAGTACGATTGGCCCGGTAACGTTCGTGAGCTCGAGAACTCTATCGAACGTGCGGTTGCCATGGCACGGTTCGATCAGGTTACTGTCGAAGATCTGCCAGAACGCATTCGCGCGTACACAACAAACCGCGTCGTCGTTTCCGCTGAAGATCCTGCCGAGATCGTGTCGCTCGAGATACTCGAGAAGCGTTATCTCCTTCGCGTGCTTCAACTCGTGGGTGGCAACAAGTCGCGTGCGGCACAGCTTCTTGGGCTCGATCGGCGAACGCTGTATCGCAAGCTCGATCGGTACCGCGAGCTCTCTGAGAATGCCACGTTGCCTAGTCAGGAGTGAAGCACGAACCTCTGGCAAGACTCCGCGATTCTCTCTGCGATTTTGGTTGCACTGCCCCTGCGAACCGCACACGCTTGGGTGCCGGTCAACAATATTGACGATGTGGCGGAGGCGACCGTCCGCCAGCGTTTGAAGCCTGCTCGCGTGCCGCGCTGCGAGGCGTCCTTGATTCCGTTCATCCAGCTCTCGGCTCCGTTGCCCATGACGGAGGTCCCCAGGGAAGCGTCCCCAAAGTGGGACTGGACCGTGTTTCCGGTTCTCGGAGGGAGCAGCGATTTTGGCGTCTTAGGTGGAGCCGCGGCATCGATCGCGCGTCACGCGAAGGAGCGGAAGCCTTATCAATTTCAAGCCGCGCTCATTCTTTCGACGAGCTTCAAGGACAACGGCGACGGTATCGAACTTGTGCAACACAAGCACGCGATCCGCTTCGACTGGCTTGGACTGTTTCACAATAGGCTGCGTCTCTCGCCAGCGTTCAACTTCGAACGCACTGCGAACTCGGGCTACTTCGGGCTCGGCAACGCGAGCGAAGCTACGCCCATCGACAGCTCAGGCACCTTCGGCCGGCGTTATCAGTTCATCCACAACGAGGTGCGCGGCAGGCTCAACGCACGTATCGCCTTGGTCGGGCCGTGGAGCTTAATTGCGGGGACGACACACCGCTACTCGCGCCCGACGGCTTACGACGGCAGCCAGCTTGCAACGGACTCTGCGACGACGACGCCAGATGGCGCGAAGACGATTTATGGGACAGAGCCGTTGTACCAACCATCGTTACAATTCGGCGTTCTCTACGACAGGCGCGACAACGAAGTTACGCCTTCAAGTGGGGGCTATCACGAGCTTGCCGTTCGCACCGCGATCGGATTCCCCTTGTCGTCCGAGGTTCGCTCTGCGGGAGCGTCGATCGTCCTTCGTCAGTACTTTTCGCTCTTTGGGCCTGTCGTTCTCGCGATACGTGCGCTGGGCGATTTTGCAATAGGTAACGTTCCATTTTACGATCTCGCGCAGGGCGGCTCGTTTATCGCGGAGCAGATGCCTGGTGGTGCACAGGGAGTTCGGGGAGTGCCAAATGGCCGCTTCGCTGGGCTTGCGAAGGTGGTTGGGAACGTCGAGCTTCGCGCGATGGTGTTCGAGTTTCGGATCGCCAGACAGAAGTTTCGCGTCGGCCTGGCGGGCTTCGTCGACGGTGGACGCGTCTGGCTCGACTACAAAAAGGACCCTCGCGATGGCACGGGCGTTGGCCTGAAGTACGGCGTAGGTGCGGGCGTGTACTTCCAGTGGGGCGTCGCGCTCTTTCGTTTCGACGTGGCCTATTCGCCTGACGCACGCGCGGCCAACCCTTCATTGCCGGTGGGTCTCTACGTGGCGGAAGGGCAGTTATTCTAAGTTCGCGCCCGTGGCCCGGTCCCTGCATTCCAGGTGACAGGAAGCCGCTGATGGTCAAACAAACGCCGAAAGGCCTGAAGAAACGAGGGCGCCCTTGGTGGCTCGTGGCCTTTCGTGCCTCAGGTGCGGCGGTTCTGTCGCTCTGGGTTCTGTACGTCGTTGCGGCGAACGTGTTTTTGGCTGGCGTTTACGACAGGATCATCAATGGCGATCCGGACTCGGTCGACATTCATTTGGCAAGCGGCTGGACGATTTTTCCAGGTCGCGTACACGCCAAGGGCATCTCGATTCGTGGGCGCGATAGCAGCATCGAGTGGATGCTTAGAATTGACGCGGTCGAGTTCGACGTCTCCCTTATTGGGCTAACGCGCAAGCACTTTTTTGTCTCTCGTGTTCGCGCGAACGGTGTCTCGTTTCGCCTTCGTCGCAATCTCGATGCGCCGCCTACCTCGCCCGCGCAAGTCGCCGATCATCCACCTATCGAGGGCTTTCCTCTTGGGTACTGGCTCAGGCCGACTGTTCCGTCCCTTGACCTTTGGTCCGACGCTGACTGGCATCTGTGGACCATTCGCCTCGAAGGCGTGTTCGCCAAAGATGTGCGCGAAGTCTGGATCGACAGCAAACGTTTCGAAGGCGGTATGAGCATCAACGGCCGCTTTTATCTCAAGCCGCTTCGTGCGGTCGACGTTGGGCCGGCGATCGCGCTCATTGACTATGGTCAACTTCGTGAAGGACCGCGCACGTGGGTCGATCAAGTTGGCGGTCGCATCGACGCGGAGGTCGAACCGTTCGATCCACGTCGTACCCGCGGCGTGGCAATGCTTCATCAAGTCAACGTTGATGCGGCTATTCGAGCGCGAGTTCCCGACCTCGCCATTGTTCCACCTCTGTGGGGCGCGACTGCGACAGGGCGCATCGACGCGCGTCAGCTTGTGCTCAAGGTGAAGCGCGGCGTTGTTCAAGAGGGTAGTAGCGGCGAAATCGGCCCGAATGCAGTCACTGTTGTGGCGGAGGGGCACAGCATCACGGGCGAGCTCGCCGGCACCTTTCGTACGGTGCGCGCTGACGGGCACACGCAACTGTTGCTCCGGGTTCATGCGGCTGACGCATGGGTCTCTCGCTCAAACAGCGCCACCGAGGGACTGCAGCGCCTCGTGCACGTCCAGCATTTAATTGCCCTGGCTGACTCAACTGAGCTCGACTTGCCTCGGCTATGTCGCGATCTCCACGGGACCCTCGACCTATCGAACGTCGAGCTCAGCGACGCGCGCGTGTTCAACGCCTACATTCCACGAACCACGCACGTCGA
>CAMBEV010000088.1 GCA_945865595.1 Nannocystis exedens
CAAGGTCGGTCATCGTACGCAGCGGTCGCCCGATCTTACGATGGTTCTCAAACACACTCGCAGCTTCGCTTGCAGTGAGGCGCAAGATGTCGCCGATGCTGAGTCCCTTGTACTTCACCTCGAGCGTCGCCGGCTCATAGCGCGCGCCGGCGCACGTTTCGCATGGCGTAATCACATCGGGCAAGAACGCCATTTCGCTGATACGCACGCCCTGGCCCTCGCACTCCGGGCATCGGCCGCCCTTGGGCGTGTTGAACGAGAAGCGCGCAGGCGAAAATCCACGCATCTGTGCGTCGGGCATCGATGCGAACAATTTTCGAATCTCGTCGAAAATGCCGAGAAACGTTGCTGGAACGGATCGCGGCGTGCGACCGATGGGCGACTGATCGACGATCAACGCGCGCTTGAGGGACTTGGGGCAGTGGAGCTCCTTGAACGCGCCGGGCTCATTGGCGACGAGCTTCAGGGCACGACGCACCGCCGGATAGAAAACGCGCCCGACCAAGGTGCTCTTGCCTGAACCGCTGACGCCTGCGACGACCGTCATGCGGCCCATCGGTACCTTGAATGTTACATTCCTAAGGTTGTTCGCGGACGCACCCACGAGCTCGATGTGCTCTTTGGCTGCTCCTCGTGCAGGCCTCGAATCAATGGGCCCCGCTGCAAGCGCACGAGCCGTAGGTGAGTCAGGATTCGCGAGCACGCTCTTGCCGCTACCTGAGGCAACGATCGTCCCACCGTGGCGGCCACCACCGGGGCCGAGGTCGACCACATAGTCAGCTGCCTTGATCATCGCAGCGTCGTGTTCGACGACCATCACGGTCGAGCCCGTTTTCACGAGGGCACGAAGATTTGTCAGCAAGCGATCGGTGTCACGGGGATGAAGGCCGATCGTCGGCTCATCAAGCACGTAGAGCGCCCCGGTGAGGCCCGCACCGAGTTGTGCTGAGAGCCGCAAACGCTGCATTTCACCGCCAGAGAGCGTGTGGGCTGGGCGATCGAGGCTGAGGTAGCCAAGGCCCACTTCGTTGATGAACGCGAGGCGTCGCAGGAGCTCGGTGTGTGGCGCTTTCGCAATCACGGCGTGGTTGCCCGTAAAGTTCCACTTCTTGACTTCTTCGTGCGCGGCCGACGTACTTTTCGAAAGCAGCTGGGCGTATGTCTGCCCAAGTACGCGAACGCCTCGTGGCAACGGCGCGAGCCGGGTGCCTTTGCACGAGGGGCACGGGCTGGACCCTCCTGCGCGCGCCGCTTCGGGCCCGCCCTTTATGCCAGAACCCTCGCACTTTTCGCACTGCCCTTGCTTGGTGTTGAAAGAGAACCAGCGTGGATCAATTTCAGGCACGCCCGTACCGCACTTGGTGCACGCCCGCGCCGTGGACAGGAAGGTGTCACCATCGCCGTTGCGTGTCGGGTCGCCCTTGCCCAGCGTGAGCGACCCGTTGCCCCAAGCGAGCGCGCGATCGAACGTCGCACGGTCGAGATCGGCAAGCCTGCCGTAGTAGACGATCAGGTCGACCGAGTGCTCTTTGGCTTTGTTGAGTTTCGGCGGAGGCTCTGTCGAAACAAGCGCGCCGTCGACCCGTGCGGTCTTCACACCCGCACGAAACGCAGCGGTAAATAGATCAAGATAAGTGCCTTTTCGCGCGCGCACGGCTGGCGCGTACACCGTGCGCCTCGTCGTGTCTGGGTCGCCCATAAAACGTTGATAGAGCGCACTATCGTCAAGGGCGTTAACCACTCCATCGCACTTGGGACAATGAACGTCGCCGACTTTGGCGTAGATGAGGCGGAGATAGTGAGCGGCCTCCGTCACAGTAGCCACGGTCGAATTGGCACCCGCGCGCGACGTGCGTTGTTCAAGTGCGATCGTCGGGGGTACACCCGCGACGTACTCGACGTTGGGACGCGGAAGCGTGGGCAAGAACTGGCGTGCGTAGGGCGTGAGCGTCTCGATGAAGCGCCGTTGACCTTCGGCGTAGATGACGTCGAACGCGAGCGACGATTTGCCTGAACCACTGGGCCCAGTGATAACGGTCAGCGTCCCGTGCGGAATGTTGCACGATACATGTTTTAGGTTGTGCTCTTCTGCGCCGCGCACGGTGATGGATGACACCGTTCCAGTGGGGGCCAATGAAGCACGGCGCGTGGCAATCACGCCGTCGCCGCGAAGCGCCTCGCTCGTTCGGGATGCTCCGCGTTCGACGGTTTCAACGGTGCCCTGTGCAACGAGCACCCCGCCATTCGGTCCGCCACCTGGGCCCAGGTCGACGATCCAGTCCGCTTGGCGAATCATGTCGATGTCGTGTTCGACCATCATGACGCTCGCTCCCTCGTCGACCAAACGGTGAAGCGCGTTGACGACTGCAATTGCGTCGAGACCGTGCAGCCCCGCAGAGGGTTCGTCGAGGATGAACAGGCTGTTCCTCTTCTCGTCGGCGAGTGCGCGCGCAAGCTTTAGCCGTTGCGCCTCACCGCCGGAGAGCGTGGAGAGCGGTTGGCCAAGGGGAAGGTACCCAAGGCCGACGTCGATCAACGGTTGAAGCGCGCGTTCAAGGACGTAGTCACGCGTCTCGGGTAGCGAGAACGCTGCGAGCGCATCGGATCCGGTCATCTCGAGAACGTCGGCGATCGTCTTTCCGCGATGGTGCACCGCGAGCACTTCCGGCTTGAAGCGTTTGCCTCGACATACCGGGCACAGCAGCATCACGTCCGCGAGAAACTGCATCTCAACGGTCTCATAACCCTCGCCGGAGCACGTTTCACATCGCCCTTTGTCGACGTTGAATGAGAAGTGCGCAGGCGTGAGCTTCTTCGCGATCGCTTCCGGCTCGGCCGCAAAGCGTGCGCGAATGCGGTCCCATGCTTTCGTGTAGGTCGCAGCATTTCCGCGCGCCGTTCGGCCGAGAGGTGATTGGTCAACCAGCGTGACGGATTTGATGGCGCGGAGGCCTGTGATGGCGCGGTGGTCTCCTGGCCTGTCGACCCTAAAATGCCCGAGTGCGCGAGCCGTCGCACGAAAGAGAATGTCGCGAATGAGGGTGCTCTTACCCGATCCACTTGGGCCTGTGACCGCGCACAGAACGCCGAGTGGAAGCGCGACGGTTACATCTTGCAGGTTGTGTTCGTTCGCGTTTTCGATCACGGCCCATGCTTTGGCTTCGCGCGGCGTGCGCTTCTCAGACGCCTGCCGCCATGCGATCGCAGTCGGCAAATCGGGGTGCTTTGCGAGTTCTGATGGAGGGCCATCAAAGAGAACGTGGCCGCCTTGCGTTCCTGCGCCGGGACCGAGTTCGATCACACGTTCGGCACCGCGCACGATCGTTGGGTCGTGTTCGATCACGGCCACGGTGTTGCCGGTGTTCGCGATCGCGCGCATTACCTCGAGCAACGGCGGCACATCGGTCGGGTGAAGGCCTACGGTGGGCTCATCGAGAACGAACAGCGTCCCGGTGAGCGCTGCACCGAGGGCAGTTGTAAGCGCCGCACGTTGCGCTTCCCCGCCGCTCAGCGTGCGCGATTGCCGGTCGAGCGTGAGGTAGCCGAGGCCGACTGCCTGCAAGTAGTGAAGACGCGAGAGCATCGCTTCGCGCACCCTTCGCCCTTGTGGATCGCTTGCACCGGCTTGTTCAAGTCGTTCACTTGCTTGATCAATGGTGAGCGTGTGCCATTCGGCAATATTCTTACCTGTTACGCGATACGCGAGACTCGAAGCGCGAAGACGCGTGCCTTCGCAGGCAGCACACAGCGAGTAATCGCGATACCGCGCGAGGAACACGCGGACGTGCATTTTATAGGTGCGCGTCTCAAGCCACTTGAACCAGCGCCGAACGCCAGGGAACTTTCCGCCGTCCCACGTACCTTCGCCGTCGAGCACCATCACACGTTGCGTCTCGGTGAGGCTCTGCCACGGAACATCCGTTGGAACACCATGCTCCCTGGCATACCCAACCAACAAGGCGCGTTCCGTCTTCGACGTCTTGCCCGTCCATGCGGCAATGGCACCCTTAGCGATCGATTTTGACGGGTCCGGAATCACCTTGTCCCAGTCGACGGCGATGATGCGACCAAAGCCTTTGCATGGCTCACACGCGCCGAGCGGCGAGTTGTATGAGAACAGCGCCGGCCTCGGTGACTCGAAGCTTCGCGCGCACTTGGGGCAGACAAGTCCTTGCGCAAACGGCGTTGTGACGTTTTCGTCAACATTGTGAACATACGCGCGACCTGCGCCGCGCGACCACGCGGCCTCGAGAGCCTCTTGGAGCCTGCCTGTGTCGCTCCTCTTGGACGCGAGGCGATCGACGATGGCGCGCGGCTTTGCACCAACGGCTAGTGCATCGCTCGGCCGCACGTCGTCGAGTTCGCGCATTTCGCCTTCGACGTAGAGCCTTCGGTATCCATCTTTCGCGAGCGAGTCGCGGACCTCGAGAAACTGCTCAACGTCAGTGAACCGCAAATCGTAACTGACGGTGATTCGTTTCCCGCTCTCAACTTGCGCGAGCACGTCGTGTGCGGCATCTCGCGCCGATCGGAGCTTTGCGGCAAGGCCACAGTCAGGACACATCGGAACCGACTCGCACGCGAAGAGCGCCGCAAGGTACGGCTCGAGATCGGTCATCGTGGCGACGGTCGAACGGCTCGACTTGATCGGCGCCTTGCGGTCCACCGCGATCGTCGCGGCGATCGGATCGAGCGACTCGGTCGGTGGTCGCTCCATGCGCTCGAGAAACTGCCGTGCGTACGGGCTGAAGCTCTCGACGAAGCGCCGTTGCCCCTCGGCGTAGAGGGTATCGAGCGCGAGCGACGATTTACCCGACCCACTTGGGCCCGTGATCGCGATGAGCTCACCCGGTTGCAAGGTGAGCGACACGCTCTTTAGGTTGTGCGTGGTCGCGCCGCGGAGAACGATGGGGAGCATGAATGGCTATACCTTTTACGTGCACTGCCGTTGGATTGCCGATGGGTAGCAAAGAGGCGTACACTTCGCCCAGCCCCTTCCATGGCTGCTGCCCACGAACTTCACATTGAACCCGGCACTTTGTTAGCCGGCAAATACCGAGTCATACGTGAAGTCGGGCGTGGCGGCATGGCCGCGGTGTATGAGTCCGAGCACATTGCGCTCGGGCGGATGGTTGCGGTCAAGGTGCTTGCGGCCGAATTGGTTCGCTCTCGCGTCGTGACTGAGCGCTTCTTTCGCGAGGCACGCGCCATTGCCAGCGTGAAGAGTCCGCACATCGTCGAAGTCTACGACTCAGGTCGACTCGACGACGGACGGCCCTTCATCACGATGGAGTTGCTCAAGGGCGAGAGCCTTTACGATCGCATGGCGCGCATTCGGCTGTTCGAGGCGGCGGACGTGGTGCGCATCGTGAAGGACTGCGCGAGCGGGCTCGTCAATGCGCATCAAGCAGGCATCGTCCACCGGGACTTGAAACCCGAGAACATCCATCTGACCCTCGCAAACGGCGGCGGCGAGATCACCAAGATTCTCGATTTCGGCCTCGCGAAGTTCTACACACCCGCACGTGGCGATGAAGAGGCCACGCGCCTCACGCGAGAAGGCGCCGTCTTCGGAACCCCAGCCTATATGTCACCCGAGCAGGTGAAAGGTCACGGGGCGGTTGACCATCGCGCAGACCTTTGGGCCCTCGCGTGCATCGCATTTGAGCTGCTCACCGGAAGGCCGGTGTGGAACACCGAGCACGGCGTCGCAATGACTTTCGCGGCGATCGCAGCAGGCACGCTGCCTGTGCCGTCACGCATAAGGCCCGGTCTGCCACCTGCGTTCGATGCATGGTTCGCCCATGCGCTGCAACGAGCGCCCGAGGATCGCTTCCAAGATGCGGCGGCGCTCGCCGAAGCGTTAGCAGTCGCGCTCGATGGCGCAGGCGCAGAGCTCGGTTCTGTGGTCCATTTGTCGAGCAGCCACCTTCGGGCTCCCGCAGACACATCGCCGGAGACGACGAGTAAACCGCCACGCCCCACCGGAATGCGCTCCGCAAAGGTCGACGTGGACACGACGCCCCCACCGAAACGGTCGCGAGCTGTGCCCGTAATCGCCGCTGTACTCGTCGTGGGCGGCGGCGTCGCAGCAGTCGTGGGCCCACGCACGATTGACCCACCGGCGCGTCCGATCGCTTCGAGCTCGAGCGGGTCGCGCCTGCCTCCACCCAGTCAATTACCTTTACCACCGAGTCTGGTGGTCGAACCGTGGCAGCAGCTTGTCGTCGAAGCGCAGGACCTCATTGCGCGAGGGCAGATCGAAACCTCACTTTTGAAGTTACGTGATGCCGAAAACGCCGGCGGCGGCCTGGGCGTCCGAAGCATCGCTGAGCACGTGTCGATCGCAAGCGCGAGCGCCGGCCCGTGTCGGCTCGCCGGCATCGCGCGACCACGCGTAAGCACGCAAGGACCTGCGGGACGACCCACGATTGCGGCTGGGTCCAAGGGACCTGTTGCTGTCTACACCGACGATCACGAGCAGGCCGGCCGCGTGCATGCGTACGCAAGGCATCTCGATCCGTCCGGTGCCGCGCTAAGCGCACCCCGTGATGTGACGCCCGAGGCCGATCGCGTATCGCGCCCGTCTCTGTATGTGCACGAGGGCAAGCTGGTTCTGCTCTACCTCGATCAGGCTGGGCCCGAAGCAGCCGTGCGAATGCGCTGGATCGATGACGAAGGGCGCGTCGCCGGACCGAGCGTTCAAGTATCAGCAGGCCGAACGGCACTGTGGCCGTCGCTTACTCGGGCGCCGGACGGGTACTGGATCGCATGGCAAGAAGAACGTGACAAGAAGGGTTACGATTTATTCTTGCGGCGCTTCGGGCTCACTCTGCAGCCGCAAAGCCCCGAGCTCCGCGTGACCGACTATTGGTACGATCGAGTCCGTAGTGAAGGTATGGAAGTCGTCGCGCCTCGCATCGCCTACGCGCAAGGGGCTCTCTATGTCGCCTTCGGGATGCAGCGCGCAAAGAGTAAGCTCATTTACGACCTACGCATTCCACTTGACTCTCCTGACCTTGTGACCGGCTTGTCCGACAAGGCGCCTGAGGCTCCAGTTCCGGGAGGGCTCTCGCCGAAGCATAAGGATCGCGAGATGGGCGAGCTCACCCTTCTGAACGAAGACAAAAGCGACGCTGCATCTCCGGTAATCGAGTGTGGCAAGGATGGCTGCTTCGTCGTGTGGCACTCGGCGCAGACTGGATCGCAAGTTGCCCTGCTCGACCCAGGCCGCGGGCTCGTGGTTTGGCGCAAGCGACTTTCCCGCACGGCACAGAATCCCTCGCTTGATGTGGGCACCGATGGTCGTGGGGGCGTCGCCTTCGTCGACAGCGGGAAGCTCCGTTTCGCCGAACTAACGCGTGACGGCATTGGCGCGGCGACGACGATGGGTCGTGCGCAGACCGATGGGATTCAGCGTCCTTCAGTTTCGCGCGGGTTGAGATCGGGTGAATGGTACGTCACGTGGCTCGCACCCGAAGGAACGCGGCCCGAAGCTTTCGCTGCCCGACTCCTCTGCAACAAGTAGCCCTCTCGCATGGCCCCGGTTCTGATGACAAACACAACCCGAGATTGGCGCCCATGGGTAACTTCTCTGGTTACGATGGCGGCCATCACGGCTCTATCTCGCATGCTGCCTCCGTCCTCGGAGGCGACCGGTGTCGCGGCGGCGTTTCTCATCCCGGTGTGGTGGTGGGTGTGGCGCCAAGAAGACGCGGTCGTCCAGGAGCACGGCCTCGGATTGGGTGGCCTGATGTTGCACGATCGTCGTCGCGCACTCACGGGGTTTGGCCTTTCGGCAATCGTGCTTGCTGCAGTTACAATGTTGGTCCTTCTTCCCTACGCGCTTGGCTATCGGTGGTGGCGCGGCATGATGGGCCCAGTGCAGTGGGCTTACGCGTGGCAGGGCGTGGTTCGCGATGCGCCCGGTCAGCTGCTGATGGTCGCGTTGCCCGAAGAGGCGTTCTTCCGCGGCTACTTGCAGACTGCCCTCGACCGGCAATTTGTAACAAAGGTGCGCATACTTGGAGCCGAAGTCGGTCTCGGGTTGCTTATCTCGAGTGCGATCTTCGCCGTGGGGCATGTGCTCACGCGCCCGCATCCTGAGAGGCTCGCCGTGTTCGTTCCCTCGCTGCTCTTCGGGTGGATGCGCGCGAGGACCGGCGGGGTGGGTGCGCCCATCGCGTTTCATGCACTCTGCAACTTGCTCGCCGCGGGGTTACTGCGAGGGCTCACGCCGAGCTAATACCAGGATAAGCCCTCGCGGCCTCTGCCGCCCCTTCGTGCTAGATCGCTGGCGCTATGGGCGTCGCGCTCTTCGACATGGATCGAACCCTCATTCGCAGAGAGACCGCGAGTCTCTATGTGAAGTCGCGTCGCGACCGGGGGCTTGGCTCTTGGCGCGACACCGCCCGCGTCGCCTGGTGGGTCGCTCAATACACGGTGGGGGTCATCGATGCGCCCGACGTTGCATCACGTGCCCTTAAGGGGCTTGCAGGTACGAAAGAGAGTGACCTGGCGGACGAGTGCAAAGTGCTCTTTGAGAAGTACATTTTGCCGCACGTCGCGGGGCGCGCGCGGTTCGCTGTCGCTCGTCACAAGGCTTGCGGCGACCAACTCGCGATCGTGACCGGCGCGTCGCCATACGTGGCCCGTCCCGTGGCCGACTACTTTGGCATCGAGCACGTTGTCGCGAGCGACCTCGAAGTCGTCGACGGCACGCTCACAGGTCGCCCGGTGGAGCCACTTTGCTACGGTGTTGGCAAGATCATCCGCACCAATCGCTTGGCACGCTCAGCAGGGTTCGATCTTCGGCAGGCCACCTTCTACAGCGATTCTTACACGGACCTGCCCCTGCTTGAGGCCGTGAACTTTCCTGTGGTTGTCAATCCGGATCTCCGGTTGCGCAGGGTCGCAGATGCGCGTGGTTGGCCCGTCGAGATTTGGTAAAGAGACTGTATGGATCTACCGAACGTCCTCGTCGACGCGATTATCGACCGAGCGCTTGCCGAAGACCTCTCTGCCGGCGACATCACAACGGATGCGTGCATTGCTGCGTCAACCACGGCGGTTGCGCATGCCGTAGCTCGGACGCCCATGGTCCTATGCGGCGGCGCTGTCTTTGCACGCGTATTCAAGAGAGTTGACGAATCGCTCAGCGTGACGCTTCACGTTGGCGATGGCACCCACGTTGCGGCAGGAACGCGTCTCTGGACGGTACGCGGGTGCGCGCGAACCGTCCTGTCGGGGGAACGCGTGGCTCTCAATCTCGCCCAGCGCATGACGGGCATCTCGACCATGACCGCGCGCTATGTCGCCGCGATAGCGGTCGGTGCCAAGACCCGCATCACTGACACACGCAAGACGACGCCGGGCCTGCGCGTGCTCGAGCGATATGCGGTTCGTATGGGCGGCGGTTACAATCATCGCGACCAGTTGGGGTCGGCCGTTCTCATCAAGGACAACCACATCGTCGCGTGCGGTGGCGCCGGTGCTGCTGTCTCAAGGGCCAAGGCGCGCGCTACCCATACGTGCCGCATCGAGTGCGAGATCGATCGCCTAGAGCAGCTCGAAGAAGTGATCGCGGCGGGCGCGGACATCGTGTTGCTCGACAACATGAGCACCGACCTCGTGAGAGAAGCCGTGCGCATGGCTGCGGGTCGCGTGCTCCTCGAAGCATCGGGTGGCATCACCTTCGAGCGCGTTGCCGAACTCTCTCTCGCCGGGATCGATGCCATTTCAGTGGGTGCGCTTACACATTCGGCACCTGCCGCCGACATCGGCCTCGACTTTGAGTCGTCAAGCAAGTGAACGACTTTGAGCCCCTCGGTGCCGAGCTGCGGGAGCGTGGATCCTCGTGGCACGGCCCCATTCATTACACGCTGGAGACGGGCTCGACGAACAGTGATGCGCGAACCGCCGCAAAAGCCGGTGCCCCCGCGGGTTCAATCTGGATCACCGAGCATCAAACGAGCGGCCGCGGCCGTCAGGGGAGAGTGTGGCACTCGTCGGTCGGCGAAAACCTTTTGTTCTCGCTCCTTTTGCGACCACAGGTCCAGGCCAACCGAATGCCTCCGGTGACGCTTGCAGTGGGACTCGGCGTGCTCCGCAGCTTATCTCACCTACTCGGTGCAGAGACGCTCGGCATCAAGTGGCCGAACGACGTTGTGACGAGAAGTGACCTACGCAAGGTTGCCGGAATTCTGGTGGAAAGCACGGTATCGGACGGCACCGTGGACGCACTCATCGTGGGCGTTGGCATCAACGTCAACCAAGTCGACTTTCAAGAGCCGATACGATCGCGCGCCACATCGCTTGCGGCTCTTGGCGGACACACATTCGGCCGATGCGATGTCCTCGCGAATATTCTTAGGCACGTCGAGACGTGCATTGATGGTGTCGTTACGGGAGGACTCCGTGCTTTTTCGCACGAGCTCGCGCGGGCAGATGTGCTGTTGGGCAAAGAAGTCACGAGCGGCACCTCTACCGGCGTGGCGTCAGGCATCTCACCCAACGGGGGTCTCTTGCTCAACACCGCGGCGGGCATGGCTGAAATAGGCAGCGGCGAAGTTGTCTGACGTCAACGAACTGAACTACCCAAACAGCCGCGACAGAAACCCCGACTTCTCTCTGAACTCGAAGAGCCCTGTTGCAAGAAGCGCGGGTCGCTGCCGCAAGCTCTCGTTCAGATCGGTCTGCACGTTGAGCCAGTGTATGGCGCTGTCGAAAGCTTCTTTCTGCGTGACGGGCAGCAAATCACGCAGTTTGCCGGTCTTATGGTCAAATCGATTGACGAACACCGCCGTCGCGAATCCAAGTTCACCCACGTCAAGCTCGGTCGCCTGATGAAACGTCAAGCCTCCGCAACCCTTCGCGTAGACGGCCGCGCCGTTAAGCAATAGCGGGCCGAGACCACATGCCACCGCCGCAAGTTCAGCGTCACCCCCAAGGTCGTACGCCTCACCGGCCTCCGCGAGCACAAGGGCCCCGGCACTTCGATCAAGGGCGGTCGTTAGGGAAATCGAATTGGAGAGCGCACCCTGGGTAAGCGGAACGACGTATCGACCATCGACTTCGCTAAGGCAGGCCGTCGGCTGGAGCTTTGCGCCACTGCCGCATGCCCCCGAGCCACAGTGCTTCGCCTCGGCTGCGTCGTCAGCATCCACGAAAACGAGGGCAATGGACAAGTCGCTTGCGATGGGCACATAGCTGCACATGCGTTTGAAAAGGCGTTCGACGCTCTCAACGTCGCTCGTG
>CAMBEV010000089.1 GCA_945865595.1 Nannocystis exedens
AAGCTAGGACGCAACATCACGCCTGACACGATCAAGCAATTTTTCCCGCAGATCACCGACTTTGGCAAGACGACCCACCCTGCGAACATCACCGAGTCGATGGCGCCGATCATGGCGAACCTCGGCACCAAGAGCCAGGGTGGCAACGAGCTCATCGACGTCGACGAGGCGCTCGGCTTTGAGTTCCCGGAACAGCGATCGAGCTACGACGAACGCGATCTTGCGCTCTACGCACTCGGCGTCGGTGCTGCACGAAACCCATTGGATCCGACTGAGTTACAATATGTCTACGAACTCGCCGACGGGTTCAAGGCGCTGCCCACGTACGCCGTTGTGCCGGCTGTCAGCATGGTCCTCAAAATGGGCAAGGAAGGCATGCAGGCGCCTGGCATGCACTACGGTCTCGATCGCATTTTGCACGGCGAGCAGTACACCGAGCTCAAGCGTCCGCTTCCACCGAACGCAAAGTTGCGCCACAAAATTCGCATCAAAGACATCTTCGACAAGGTGCGCAACGCGCTCGTCGTGACCGAGATTCGCACCTTCGACGAATCAGGCGAAGAGCTGATGGTCAACGAACTTACCACTTTCGTTCGTGGCGCCGGCGGCTGGGGTGGCGAGCGCGGGCCGAAGGGTGAAGACAACGCTCCAGCGCGCGCAGCCGACGCCGTGGTCGAAGAGAAGATCGCCGACAACCAAGCGCTCCTCTATCGCTTGTCCGGCGACTGGAATCCGCTTCACGCCGATCCTGGTTTTGCAACCGCATTTGGCTTCGACAAACCCATTCTGCACGGCCTCTGCACGTTCGGGTACGCCGGCCGTCATGTCATCAACAAGTTCGCGCCCAAGGGTGATGCTCGCTACTTCAAGAGCATCCGCGTTCGCTTCGCTGAGACCGTGTTCCCCGGTGAGACGATCGTCACCGAGATGTGGAAAGAGAGCGACACCAAGGTCGTCTTCCGCTGCAAGGTCAAGGAACGTGACAAAGTGGTTGTCGACCGCGCCACGATCGAGTTCTACACAGAAATCCCCAAGCCCAAGCCAAAGGCTGCTCCCGCCGCGGCAAGCGCAGGCAGCGCCACGGCAGCCGCAAGCGGACCCACCGTAGCCGACATTTTTTGGGGCATGCGCCACCATGTTGAAACGACGCCCGCGCTCGTGGGCCAGGTGGGCAAGGTCTTCCAGTTCAAGTTGAGCGCGCCCGATCAGGCGTACACGCTCGATCTCAAGAACGGCAATGGAAGTGTAACCGATGGAGTTACAGAAAAGGCCGACTGCACGCTCGAACTCTCGAGTGACGACTTCATCGGTATGGCCAGCGGCAAGCTCAATCCTCAGAAACTCTACTTCGGTGGCAAGCTCAAGATCAGCGGCGACGTCATGGCTTCTCAGAAGCTCGACTTCCTTCAGAAGGTTGACCAAGCCAAGGTCGCAGCCGCAATGAAGGCCGCTGGGTACACGCCAGGCGGAGGCGTCGCAGCACCGGCTGCACCTGAAGGGGCGTTCGTCCCGACGGCGAGTGAAGTCTTCGCAGCGATCGGTGACTACGTTCAGAACCAGGAAGGCCTCGTTGCCAAAATCGGCAAGACCTTCCTGTTCAAGCTCACCGACAGTGCGTGGACGATCGACGTCAAGAATGGCAAAGGCGGCGTTACGCAAGGTGCGGCTGACAAGCCCGATTGCACGCTCGAAATTAGCGACAACGACTTCATGGACATGGTCGCTGGCAAGGCTGACGCAATGAAGCTATTTTCGTCAGGAAAGTTGAAGATCAGCGGCGACGTCATGGCGTCGCAAAAACTAACCTTCCTCCAGAAGATGGACCCGAAGCGCGCCAAGGAGGTCGCTATGAGCTCGCGCGCATCAGGCGGAGGCGCTGCAAAAGCCGCGACGACGGCCGCTCCAAAAGAGGCCTCAGCCAAGAAGGTCTTCGCAGCGCTTGGTGAACGCCTTGCCAAGAACCCCGCGCTCGCGGCTGAGGTCAAAGCCGTACTCGGCTTCAAGGTGACGGGGCCGGAAAGTAACTTTACGGTCGACCTTTCGTCAGGCGCCGGAACCATCAAGGAAGGCCTTGGGCAAACGGCCGCGACGTTCACAATCGCAGACGATGACCTCGTTGATCTCGCCAAGGGTGGCGACGCTCGTGACCTCTATCAGCGCGGAAAACTCCGCGTCGACGGCGACGTCAAACTCGCCACGCGCCTCAGTTTCTTCAAGGGACTTGTCGGCTAACGCCGCCGGAAAGAGAAGGAGTCAATCATGGGACGTAAAGTGAATGTCATCGGCGTCGGCATGACGAAGTTTCAGAAGCCGGGCGCCAGCGACGAATACAACGTGATGGCAGCCAATGCGATCAAGGCTGCCCTCGAAGACTCGAAGGTCGACTACAAAGACGTGGAACAGGCCTTTGCCGGTTACGTTTATGGCGACAGCACGTGCGGGCAGCGCGCCGTGTACGAAGTTGGCCTCACCGGCATTCCGGTCATCAACGTGAACAACAACTGCTCGACGGGTTCAACGGCGCTCTTCCTCGGTCGCCAAGCGATCGAAGGCGGCCTCGCGGAGTGCGTTCTGGTCGTCGGTTTCGAGAAGATGGAAAAGGGCGCGCTCGCGAACAAGTTCAACGACCGCACGAACCCGCTCGACCAGCACGCCGGCGTCATGTCCAAGGTGCAGGGGTTCAACCAAGCGCCTCCTGCGGCGCAGATGTTCGGCGGCGCGGGCCGCGAGTACCGCTGGAAGTACGGCACCAAGCGCGAAACGTTCGGTAAGGTCAGCGAGAAGTCACGCAAACACGCCGCGAACAACCCACTGGCCCTATTCAACCAGCCGCTGTCGCTCGAAGAGATCATGGCCTCGGAAGAAGTGTTCGATCCACTGACCCGCTACCAGTGCTGCCCGCCAACGTGCGGTGCTGCAGCAGCGATTCTGTGCAGCGACGACTTCGCAAAAAAGAGGGGCATCGTCAACCCTGTTTACATTGCGGCCCAAGCCATGACGACTGACTACGCGTCGTCATTCAGCGACAGCATGATCAAGATGGTCGGCTACGACATGACGGTGAACGCAGGTAAGCAAGTTTACGAAAAGGCGGGCCTGGGTCCGAAGGACGTTCAGGTCGTCGAGCTTCACGACTGCTTTACGGCGAACGAGGTGCTCACGTACGAAGCACTCGGTCTCTGCAAAGAGGGCGAAGCCGAGAAGTTCATCTGGGACGGCGACAACACGTACGGCGGCAAGGTCGTGACCAATCCTTCGGGCGGGCTGCTTTCGAAAGGGCACCCACTAGGCGCCACCGGGTTGGCGCAGTGTACCGAGCTCGTGTGGCAACTCCGCGGCACGGCCGACAAGCGGCAAGTGGCGGGCGCGAAAGTAGCGTTGCAGCACAACCTGGGTCTCGGCGGCGCGTGCGTCGTTACGATGTACCGCGTTTAGTCAATCCGCGTTGCGGATGGCGAGTTGTGCCAAGTTGCCCATCGAATAGGTAGCCATTTGCCATGTTTTTGGTGTTCCGAGATGGCAAACTTCTTGCTCCAGTGGAGGGCATGAGTCTCCGAAGCCACAACCGCCGTCTTACCCATGCGTTCTCACTTGCGACCTTGGCGGCCATCGCCGCCTGCTCGGGCCGTGTTGAGACTATCGATGAAAACGATGCGGGTCCCGACGCCGGCAAAGCTGATGCGGCGTTGGACGCGGCGCCGCTCGATGCAGCTGCGGACGTGGCGCCCAATTGTACGCCAGTTCGCGCCAGCAAGGATACTGGGTGCGGGTACACCGTCTTGCTCCCGTGCGGGATCGATCGCCCTGATAGCGGTGCGCTACCCGCTTCCGTTTGCGACCCGATCTGCTCGAGTCTTGACGCGGGGCGCACGTGGGGCTGCGGAGAGGCCCCGTCCCCTCCACCTGGTCCCTCTCCGCCCTTCCGGGACGACGCAGGTGCAGACGCAGGTGCAGACGCGGGTGCAGACGCAGGCACAGACGCAGGCACAGACGCAGGCGCCGGCAAGATCTACCAAGTGACTTGCTACACCTGCGTCGCGGGTCGCAGACCCATGGGTTTCACCGAGACCAAGAGCGCCGCATCGGTTCGTGGCTGGCTCGAGCAAATGGCGGGGCTCGAAGCCGCATCGATCACGGCGTTCGAGCACCTTGGCACCGACCTCCGAGCACTCGACGCACCACAGACCATTCTGCGTGCAGTCGATTGTGCCAAACGCGATGAAGTCCGCCACACGAAGACCATGACTGCGCTGGCTGCTGCCCAAGGTGGGGGGGGGCCCGTCAATTGTCCTGACATTGCAACCCACTCACCGAAGAGTCGCGTGACGATTGCGGTCGAGAACGCGGTAGAAGGCTGCATTCGCGAGACCTTTGGGGCGCTCGTCGCCGATTGGCAAAGCCGCCATGCGGAGCACGCTGAGCTGCGCCTCGCGATGCGGACGATCGCACGTGACGAGCGCAAGCACGCGGCACTCTCGTGGACGATCGATGCGTGGCTGAGCGCGTCGCTCACCGAGAGTGAACGAGCAGAGGTGGCCGAGGCAATGAGCGGCGCGGTAGCCGTGCTCAAACGCGAGGCGTACTTTGAGTTCGGTGCCGACGTTTCACGCGCGCTCGGATTGCCGAATCGCGAAGAGACCGCGGCACTGATTGCGACGCTGGAGAGTCAGCTGTGGAGCGCCCAACGCGCGGCATAACGCAGTTAGTCAATGTTCTTGATGACAAGGTTAACAATATGAGACTTCGCGCAATCTTCTCAACCGCGGTCGTTGCGGCGAGCGTGAGTGCTTGTGGTGGGCGAACGGACAATGACGCTCTGGACGCCTCGCCACTGCCTGACGGTGCGGTTCGCGATGCTCCGAGCGATGCTCCCAGCGATGCGGGCGTGTGCACAACGACTGTCGACTCACGTGACTGGGGTGGCCGAGTAAGCCGGGTGCAAACGACCTGCGAATACGCAAAGAACGCCGAGTCTTTGTCCCCGAGGTGCGATGCCCTGTGCGAGTGCACGACGTGTTCACCCGCAGGGCTCTTTGTCGCCTGCATGCGCGATCCCGCAGCTGAGACCGTACCAGGGCTCTATGTGGTCAACTGTTCGTACGGTTCGGTGGGGCGTTTGCCTGCGGGGTTCTCGCTTCCGTGCGAGCGGCCGGCAACTTTGACGCAGTGGCTATCGCAAACCGCGATGCTCGAGGCGGCTGCGGTGCATGCGTTCGCCATCATGCACGACGAACTGCGCATGCACGGTGCGCCGCGGTCTCTCTTGGATCGCGTTCAGCGTGCCGAGCGTGACGAAGTGCGGCACGCGAAGCTCTTCACCCACTTGCTTGAAGCACACGGTGGACCGTTCGCGGTGCCTCATGTTGCAAAAATGGGCCCTCGGCCGCTCGTGGCAATCGCCATTGAGAACGCGGTCGAAGGGGCCGTGCGCGAGACCTATGCTGCCCTACTTGCAACGTGGCAGTCACAACATGCGCAAGGTGAAGTGCTCCGCGCGACGCTCCGAGGCGTGGCGCGTGATGAAACGCAGCACGCGGAACTCTCGTGGGACGTGATGGCGTGGCTTGACACGAAGCTCACGGCGCAAGAACGCGAGCAGGTGCGTACGGCCATGAACGATGCGGTCGACAGCTTGGCACGCCAGGAGCCGTTGCCGCCGGCGCTGCGACGCGAACTGGGTTTGCCCGATGGTCGTGAGTCGCGTGCGTTACAGCAATCGCTGTTCGAGCAGCTGTGGGGCGCGCCGCTCGCTGCGTAGCTGCCGCTTAAGGTTTGTCCCGGGCGGCCGTATGAGAAGTGCGTGTCCATCGATCCACCGAATAGCGGCAGGGGTACAACCGGTCCTCGCAGGAGGGCGAGGGTGCGACGAATCGCACGCGCGCTCCTTCTTGCCGCCGGCTTCGCGGCTTGCTCACCCTCGTTGGCGGAGCTCGAAGGCTTTCCCTGCGCGGACGATCAGACCTGCCCGCCGAGATTCACGTGCATCTCAGGCAGGTGCATGCTCGGGAGCGATTCCGTGGGTGCGAGCGACACAGGCCGACCGGCGCTTGCCGACGCACCGACCACCCAATCGGACAGCGGCGCGCTCGACACCGGAGGACCGAGTCAGCCCGATACGTCCGTGTCCACCACACCCGATACATCGGTGCCACCCGACGCATCGGTGTCGCCCGACGCATCGGTGCCCGACGCAACCCCTGAAACGTCCGTGCCTGACGCATCGGACGCCGCCATCACATGCACAACGGCCGAAGTCTTGTGCGGAAGTACATGTGCCAACCTTGCGTCAAGTGCTGCAAATTGCGGCGCGTGCGGCCGGTCCTGCAAGAACTCGGCGGGCGTCGCGGGCACTTGCAGCGCGGGAGAATGCGTGCCGGAAACGCGAATCAGTGGGCTCACTTCGCCGCTCGCGGAGGTTGTCACCGACGGAACAACGACCGTCTATCAAGACCAAAATCGGATCTACACCTGCAAGCTCCCCACGTGCTCCTCAACCACGAGTGCGCTCTACACCTCGACCAGCACCTGGCAGGCCACCATGGGTGGACCGATGGCCATCGCCGGCCCGGCCCCTGGAGCTCTCTACTTCGCTGCGACGTATGTATCCGACGGAAGCGCGCGGGTCGCGAAGTGCAGCACGTCGGGCTGCACCGACCCTTCACAGTGGAGCACGCCCGCTGCTGCTCCCACCGCTCTCGCCGGAAACGCCAGCTGGCTTTACGTTGCCGTTGGTAACGTCATCTACCGCACCTCGCACAGCTCGGGCACGCTGACTACGTTCGCTACGGCAACCACGACCATCAAATCGATGGTGCTCGGCGCGAGCGATTTATTCTACTTCGAGAACGGCATTGGCATTCGCCGGTGCCCCATCGGCTCAAGCACGTGCCCGTCGCCGACAAAGTTCGTGAACATCACGTCGGGGGACCATCCGTTCACGGTCGCAAAGGACGCCAACGCAACCGAGACACTCTACTGGGTTAACAACACGGCCAAGACCGTTTCAAGCTGCAACGCGTACAACTGCAACCCAACCGTCGCGATCGCGCCTGACCAATCCGCCGCGCGTATTGCTGCCGACAATCGTGGCGTCTATTGGGGCAACCAAGAGGTCGTCGGGTGCTTCAAGGCTGCGGGGTGCACGCAGACAGACCTGCATCACTTCGTGCCTGCAGGCTCCGCCTCCGGGTCGAGCGTCGTCTCGATGGTCAGCGTCGGGAAGGACCTCGTGTGGACCTATGCAACGCCAACCGGCAACTCGTTGCAGCGCGTTACGGCGAACCCCTGAAGGGGGCAGGTCGTCAGTCAATCTTCAAAATCGCCAAGAACGCTTGCTGCGGAATCTCGACGTTACCGACTTGTTTCATGCGCTTCTTGCCCGCTTTCTGCTTCTCGAGGAGCTTGCGCTTGCGGCTGATGTCGCCGCCGTAGCACTTGGCCGTCACGTCTTTGCGCATCGCACGAACGGTTTCGCGCGAGATGATCTTGCCGCCGATCGAGGCTTGGATCGCGACCTCGTATTGCTGGCGCGGAACGAATTCTTTCAGTTTTTCGCAGAGCGAGCGACCACGCGGGTACGACTTCTCTTTGTGAACGATGATGCTGAGCGCGTCGAGCGGATCGCCGTTCACCATGATGTCGACCTTCACGAGGGCGGCGGCTTGGTAGCCGATCAACTCGTAGTCCATCGATGCGTAACCGCGAGAGATACTTTTTAGCTTGTCGTGGAAGTCGAAGAGCACTTCGGCGAACGGCAGTTCGTACGTGATGATCACGCGATTGGCCGCTGCATACTGCATGCTCTTTTGAGTGCCGCGTTTCTCTTGGCAGAGCGCCATCACCGCGCCGACATATTCGCTCGGCACGTGGATCTGCATCTTGACCAGGGGTTCTTCGATGCGCTCGATATAGTTGGGAGGCGGCAAGCGCGCGGGGTTCTCAACACGCACCATCTCGCCGTCACTTTTGTACACGTGATAGACGACGCTCGGCGCGGTCGTGATGAGGTCGAGGTTGAACTCGCGCTCGAGCCGCTCTTGGATGATCTCCATGTGGAGCAAGCCCAAGAAGCCGCAGCGGTAACCAAAGCCGAGCGCCTCTGAAGAGTCGGGCTCAAACGAGAACGCGGCATCGTTGAGATGCAGCTTCTCCATCGCGTCGCGCAAACCCGGGTAGTCCGCGTTGTCAGTCGGGTAGATGCCCGCAAAGACCATCGGCTTGACTTCTTTGAAGCCGGGCAGGGGATTCGTCGCGGGCTTGTTCGCTTGGCTGAGTGCGTGCGTGAGTGTGTCGCCGACCTTCGTCTCGTGAACGCTGCGAATGTTGCCCGCGAGAAAACCGACCTCGCCGGGTCCTATTTGCTCGAGCGCAACCGCAAATGGCTGAAACGAACCGAGCTCGGTCACTTCGAACTCGGTGCCGTTCGACATGAACTTGGCTTTGTCGCCTTTCTTGATGGTTCCGTCGACGACGCGCACCATGATCACGGCGCCGCGATACGCATCGAACCAGCTGTCGAAGATCAGTGCGCGAAGTGGACCTGCTGGATTACCTTTTGGCGCAGGCACCTTGAGCACGATCTGTTCGAGGATCTCTTTCACGCCAGCGCCGGTCTTACCGCTGCAAGCGATCGCGTCGGCGCAGCTCAGGCCCACGAGCGATTCGACCTGCTCGCGCGTTCCTTCGACGTCGGATGACGGAAGGTCAATTTTGTTGAGTACCGGTAAAACCTCGAGGCCTTGCTCGATCGCGAGATACACGTTCGCGAGGGTCTGAGCCTCGACGCCTTGTGTCGAATCGACGACCAATATCGCGCCCTCGCACGCACTGAGCGATCGCGACACTTCGTAGTTGAAGTCGACGTGGCCGGGCGTGTCGATCAGGTTCAGCTGATAGAGCTCGCCGTCCTGTGCGCGAAATCGCAAGCGCACGTTTTGCGCCTTGATCGTGATGCCGCGCTCACGTTCGATGTCCATCTTGTCGAGCAATTGGCTGCGTTGCTCGCGTTCGGTCACCGCGCCTGTCACATCGAGAATGCGGTCAGCGAGCGTCGATTTTCCGTGATCGATGTGGGCGATGATCGAAAAATTGCGGATTTTATCTTGCGGAAACGGAAGTTCGGCCATCGTTACTTTTTTGGCATGTTTGTCGCGTCGGCGACCTCGTCGCGCAGAATAATCCGGCGCGCATCAAAATCGAGATTGGGTTCAAGCGGCAACTGACCCGGCAGCAGGTGTGCATACTGCTTGAGGACCAAGTCAATTCCCTCGCGGATGTAAACCGCCACGGGGACCTTCGTACGCTCATGAAGCAGCTTGAGCCGATCGTTTTGCTCCGGCGTCACGTAGATCGTGGTCGAAATTTTCTTCCGCGACATCGGGGGACCTAATTCTGCGAGTTTTGGGGACAGCTCTCTGACACGTGGAACTGTGGCGTCAAGGTAGGCGCCGAGGTGCCGATACACTACGTGAACATACGTGTCCATTCAAGGGCGCGCCGGGCATCCCCTTGCTGCGCGCCCAAAAAAGCGCCTATCCTGCGAATTTACATGAACTGGAGAACCCTTGTGCTTGCAGGGGCGGCGCTTTCGCTCGCCGTTGTGCATGGTTGTGGAGGCAACGCGCCGGCGACTTCGGCCGGTAGGGCCATCAACCGGGTGCCGCCCATTACCCACGAACCGTGCGGCGAAAATGGTCCGGGCGCGCTCAACCACGACTCCAACGGCGATACCAAACCCGAGGTCATTTCGGTCATGAAAGACGGCCGTGTCGCGTGCACCGCCACCTATGCGGGCCGTTCGACAGCCGATGCGGCGAGTGGGGTGGCCCGACGCGTCGACATGTACGAGTACTTCGACGGCAACGGCAAGGCGCGTCGGCGAGAATTTGCATACGGCGAGCGAGGCCTTATCAACGCGATCGAAATTCTCGAGGGCGGAGTCCTGCGGCGCCGCGAATACGACCTCGCGGGCACCAAGCGCGTCGACATGGTCGATACCTTCGACGGCTCCGGCCCCGACGCAAAGACCGGCAAGCATCGGCCCATCAAACGTGAGCGCGACACCAACAATGACGGGCAAATGGACCAGTGGTGGACGTTCGGTCTCAACCAAGTGACGGTCCAAATGGACGGCGACGCAGACGGCAAGATCGAACCAGAAGCGACGATGGTCATGACCGATAGCGGCCAGGTGCTGTCCGTCGGCGGCGTCATGACGTCGCAGCCCCCCAAGATCGCGCCGGCTTCTGTGACGAAGGACGGTGGGGCATGACGTTGCGATGGACCGTGGGCCTTGCGTGGGTTGGCACAATCCTCCTCGCCGCCAGTTGTGGCGATTCGAGCATCGGCAAAGCGGTGGTCGCGCCCGGTGGAACGGTGGACCCTTCAACGTGGCCTGCGGACGATAAATCAATCTGCAAATACAAAGAGACCCCTGACCTTGAGGTGAGCGAATCGGTGGGTCCGGGCGCTCCGAAGCCAAACGTCAGGCGGGTTTACAAACTCGTGGGAGACCGAGAATCACGGCGCAAAGTGGTCTCATGTCGTGAAATCGACACGAATCTCGATGGCATCAAAGACGTCGCGCGCATGTTCAACGATCGTGGCGAGGCGACGCACGAAGAGGCAGATACCAACTACGACGGTCGAATCGACACCTGGGCTGATTTTGAGAATGGCCGGTTGTCGAAGTCTGAAACAGACACGAACTACGATGGCACGGTTGATGTGTGGAAGTTCTACGTCGAAGGCGAGCTCGTGCGCGTGCGGCGGCATACCCACTGCCCAAACGGTAAGGAAGACGTTTGGGAAATCTATGTGAAGGGTCGCCTCGATCGTATCGGCAACGATCTTGACTGCGATGGGCACGTCGATCGATGGGACCGCGACACCGAGCGCTTGCGCAAAGAAGAGCACGAGCGGCGTTTGCAAATTGAAGTGGTCGACGCCGGCGCGAAAGCAAAAGACGCGAGCACATCGGATGCGCGTGCAGAAGATGCGAGCGCCGCTGACTCCAGCGCAGCGGAAGTTGTAGTCCAATGAAAGAAGACCGATTACAAAAGGTGCTTGCGCAGGCGGGGTTTGGTTCCCGTCGGGCATGCGAAGCGTTGATCACCGCAGGCCGAGTGAGGGTCAACGGCAAGACCGTGACCGAACTCGGGACGAAGGTTGGGCGAGGCGATCGCGTCGACTTGGATGGAGCGCGTGTCGTCGC
>CAMBEV010000090.1 GCA_945865595.1 Nannocystis exedens
TATCAACGCCGGTTACGTAGAAGAGCTTCACGGGCAGTACCTGCAAAGTCCACAAGCGATCGACGAGAAGTGGCGATCGTTTTTCGAGAGCAAGGCGGGCAAGACGGGCAAGACGGGCAAGACGGGCAACGACGCCCCTTGGCTTTCAAGCATGGCGCCTGCAAGCGGTCAGCGTGCCACACCGGTCGTTCAACCTGCAGCCGTCCTTCAGGGTCGGGTCGTTGAGCTCGTCAATGCCTACCGCGTTCGTGGACATCTTTTTTCGAACATCGATCCACTTGGCCAGCCGCCCCAAGCGCCACCCGAACTTGATCTCGTCAACTTTGGCTTGAACGAAGCCGATCTCGATCGCGTGTTCGGTACTGCGGGGATCGTCGGGCTCAAGGCAGCCGCGACGCTTCGGCAGATCGTTGGCCATCTGCAAGAGACCTACTGCGGCTCGATCGGCGTCGAATTCACGCAAATCGAAGACCCTATGATGCGCGAGTGGCTCCAAGAAAAAATGGAGAGCACCCGCAATCGTCTCACCCTTGAACGGAGTGAGTGCATCCGGATCTTGACCAAGCTGACGGACGCCGAAATTTTTGAGCAATACATCCACAAAAACTTTGTGGGCGCGAAGCGATTCTCCGCGGAAGGTGCCGAGAGTATGATCGCGATGCTCGATCTGTTGATCGACGCTGCCGGCGCGCACGGTGTTGAAGAAATCGTGCTGGGGATGGCGCACCGCGGTCGCTTAAACGTGCTTGTCAACACGATGGGCAAAAACCCGCGCGAGCTCTTTGCGGCATTCGAAGACAAGCGTCCAGAGCGATTTCTTGGCACGGGCGACGTGAAGTACCACCTCGGTTATTCGAACGATGTGGTGACGCCCTCGGGAAACAGCGTGCACCTCACATTGGCGTTTAATCCAAGTCATCTCGAGTTCGTCAATCCGGTTGTCGAAGGCCGTGTCCGTGCCAAACAAGACCGACGGCGCACCCAGAACGTGATGCCGCTGCTCATTCACGGTGACGCGGCGTTCATTGGTCAGGGCATTGTTCCTGAGACACTGAACCTCGCGCAGCTCGCTGGCTACAACACGGGGGGCACGGTTCACCTCGTGGTCAACAACCAAATCGGGTTCACCACGCTGCCTGCTGACTCACGTTCGACGCGCTATTGCACCGACATCACACGCATGCTGCGTGTTCCCGTGTTTCATGTGAATGGCGAGGACCCCGAAGCCGTGATCCAGGTGACGCGCCTCGCGACCGAATTCCGCCAGCGCTTCCACCAAGACGTCGTCATCGACATGTATTGCTACCGTCGCTACGGCCACAACGAGACCGACGAACCGCGTTTCACACAGCCCGTCATGTATGCGTTGATCGACCAGAAGCCCACGGTCAGGGAAGTTTACGTTCGCCACCTCGTCTTGCGCGGCATCGTGACGCAAGACCAGGCCGACGAGATCGCAGCCGCGCGAAAGGCCGCGCTCGATCAGGCGCGCGAAGAGGCCAAAACTGGCGACTACCACAAAATGCCCGAAGCCATGGGCGGTCTATGGACTCAGTACCGCGGGGGCCTCGATGCGCTCGTTCCCGAGGCAGAAACAGGCGTCGGCGAAACTGTACTCATCAAGTTACTTGAAAAGATGGCCACGATGCCCGTCGACTTCAAGGCAAACCCCAAGGTGCTCAAGGTGCTCGAGACGCGTCGCGATCGCGCCAAGGGCGGCGAAGCGCTCGATTGGGGAACGGCCGAGACACTTGCATTTGCAACGCTGGTAACCGAGGGGCATCGCGTGCGGCTGACTGGCCAAGACGCGGGGCGCGGAACCTTCACGCATCGACACGCGGTCCTTCATGACAGCGAGACCGGCAAGGTCCACAAGCCGCTTACGCAGTTGTCACCAGAGCAGGCCGTTTTCGACGTGATCGACAGCCCCCTTTCTGAAGCCGGCGCACTCGGTTTTGAGTACGGCTACAGCCTTGATCGTCCAGATGGTCTTGTGCTCTGGGAGGCCCAGTTCGGAGACTTTGCCAACGGCGCGCAGGTGATTGTCGATCAATTCTTGGTTTCGGCCGAAGACAAATGGTCTCGCCTCAGTGGTCTCGTGCTGCTTCTACCCCACGGCTACGAAGGTCAAGGTCCGGAACATTCTAGCGCGCGCATCGAGCGATTTTTGCAGCTTGCGGCTGAAGACAACATTCAGGTGTGCAACGTCACCGCGTCCGCGCAGATCTTCCACTTACTAAGGCGCCAGGTGCTAAGGCCGATTCGCAAGCCGCTCGTGATCTTCACGCCGAAGAGCACGCTGCGTGCGACGACGTCGACGCTTGCCGACTTTGCGAAGGGCACCTTCCAACGCGTGATCGGCGATACGGTGGTCGATCCGAAGGGCGTGAAGAAGATTCTTCTCTGCAGCGGCCGCGTCTACTTCGACCTCGAGAAGACGCGTCGCGAGAGCGGCCGAACCGACGTCGCGATTGTGCGACTCGAGCAATATTATCCTATTTCAAATGCGCTCAAGGCAGCGCTTGAAGTCTACGCGCCGGGGACGCCGCTCGTGTGGGTGCAGGATGAGCCACGCAACATGGGAGCCGCGTATTTCTTGAATTCACGCATTGGCGAGTTCATCGGTGACCGCCACCCGTTCAGCATTGTGTCGCGGGTGGAGAGCGCGAGTCCGGCAACGGGCAGCCACGCCAGTCACCAACTCGAGCAAACGATGCTCCTCGAGGAAGCGTTTTTGTCGTGACGGGAGACGCGTGATGCGCGGAAGTGCCGGACTCCAACCAGCAGAGCCCATTTCGCTAGGATGACAGTGTGCGCAGCGGCACCGGCGGATCCACTCGAACCAAGATCACGGTGATGTTGTCGCGCCCGCCGCCTTCGTTCGCTCGCTCGATGAGCGTCGTCGCGGCGACGTCGAGATCGGCATGCTCGGCCAGGATGGCCGCGATGGTGGCCGCGTCCACCATGCGGCTGAGACCGTCGGAACATAACAGGTAAATGTCGCCAATCTCAGGAGCGTCGGTCGTGAAATCGATCTCGACGTGCTCCTCGATGCCAACCGCGCGGCTCAAGAAATGCGCATGCTTTCCGCCAATGCCCGCTTCACCGAGCGTGTGGTCGCGCGTCAACTGAGCGAGCTCGCCGCAACGAAAGCGGCAACAGCGACTGTCTCCGACGTGCGCGAGGTACGCACGGTTGCGGTTGGGCGAAAAGTGAAGCGCGACCACGGTCGTGCCCATGCCCTGGTAGGTGTCGTTCCCCCTCGCCGCCTCGAACACACGGGAATTCGCTCGCGAAATCGCGTACTTGAGCCACCCAAGCCGCTTCAAGAGACCAGGTTCTTCCGGCGGAAACTCGAGCGTTACAAATGGTTCTCGTAACGTTTCAATACACAATTGACTTGCAACTTCGCCTGCCGCGTGGCGCCCCATCCCATCGGCCACTGCATAGAGGTGCGCGGGCTCAAGCACGACGTACGCGTCTTCGTTTTGCTTGCGATGGAGGCCCGGATCGCTCTGCCCGACAG
Organism: Nannocystis exedens; assembly: GCA_945865595.1. Taxonomy (GTDB): domain Bacteria; phylum Myxococcota_A; class Polyangia; order Polyangiales; family Polyangiaceae; genus JAHFDX01. The sequence goes on from CAMBEV010000090.1 coordinate 3,527, forward strand.
CCGTCACAAGGATGCGGGCAATGGGGCCCGTGGGCTGCTCCTCGCTCTCGAAACCGGCCGCGCCTGGTGGTCGCTCGGTTGTGGGGAGCTCACGCTTCGCAGTCGGTGTGGGCGCTGCCTTGCCTCCCGGGGCTGCCAGGGGTGGTGCCGTTGCGACAACGGTTGCCGCCCACGCAAACAGCGCGAGCAATGTGAGCGCGCTCACCGCGTAGAGGAGCGTCGGGTCGGCCATGGGGTTACTTCTTGGCGCCAGGTTTCGCTTCAACCTTGATCGGGGGCTTGGCCTCTGCCTTGCTTGCGGCCTTGCCTGCGTCGGCAGCCCCGCCGTCGGCTGGCACCACGACTTCAACGAGCTCGACATCGAACTTGAGTCCCGCATCGCCAGGGATATTGGGGGGGCTTCCAGTGGCTCCGTATCCGAGCTCTGACGGAATCACGAGCTTGCGCTTGCCTCCGACCTTCATGCCGACGACGCCTTGGTCCCATCCCTTGATGACGCCGCCCTTGCCAAGCGTGAAGCCAAACGGTTCGTTGCGGTCTCGCGAACTGTCGAACTTCTTTCCGTTCATCAGAGTGCCTGTATAATGCACCTTCACGGTGTCGCCGGTCTTGGCTTCTGCGCCGGTGCCTACAACCTCATCGATGGTTTCGAGCTTGCTTGGGCCGGGAGGCACGGGGTCAGCTTTGGCCGGTCTGAACGCGCTTGGGGGCGGCTCATCGACTTGCTTTGAGCAGCCAGCTGTCAACAGGAGCGATGAAACAATGAGCCAGGTTCGCATGGGGCGCGATTGTTACAAAGGCCAGCGCGCGGGCACAAGTCAAACGTCTCGCGGGGCCAACCGGAGCATCAAGGCGAGGTCACGAGCACGTCGACGCTTCGGGGGTTAAACCCCTCAGCCTCGAGGTAGATCATCGACCTGCCCGCGGAGAGGCCCATCACGACGAAGACGTTCCGCGTCGTGGTCTTCTCGGCCTTCGCCACGATATCCGTGGGCCTGCTTGCAACGGTTGCGTAGGCATCCTCGTCCATCACTTGAATCTTCTCGGCCTGCCCAACACCGATTGTCAATTGGGTGGAGTTCACCTGGAGGGTCGGTTTGCACCCCGTCGCGCCCAAGAGCATGCAACCCACTGCGATCCATTTAGTATGCACGGGAGTACCCTCCGACTGTCACTTGAAGGGCCGCGGAGAGGCCGCCGTACGTCACCGTGAGAACAACAGCCGTCGACTTGTCGTCAAGGGTTGCAAGCGTGATGGTGTTTCCGTCTTTCGTGATCTTGACGTTGTCGTCTGGCGCCGCGGTTGCTGTGTAGGGCAACGCGCCGCCGAGTCGTGAGCCTCCTGCGGTCGCCGTAACGACAACCCTGCTCGCCGAACTCGACGAAGTTGACCCGTGCGCCAGCCGCAGCGCGTCGGCATCCTTCACGGACAGGTGAGCAAAGTCCTCAATGACACCCCAGGGGTCGCGGATGACGATCGAGCTACTGCCCGCACGCACCGCGTGGAAGCGAGCGCTTCGCAGTTCGATCGCGCCGTTCGGTACCGGCTCAAGGGAAAAGGCTCCAGAAGTCGCCCGCAGGGCGAACGATGAGCCATTCGCGTAAATGCCACTGCAGTCTTGCGATGTGCAATCCTCATCATAGATCGACGTCTGCCCGAGTTCACCGGCGGCGATGGGGAACTGGCAACCGGCTAGCCAGGGGACTCCCAGCGCTGCAACGTAGAAGCTCTTCCTCATGCGTCGACATCTAGCAGTTCTCGGGCCAGCGCCAGAATCCGCGGCCTTTTTCTAGCGGGCGAGCCCGGCCTCCGGGCACAACGATCCGGTCGCCTGTAGCTCGCCGTTCACACAAATCGCCCCCCGCCGGCTGGGCGACGCAACAGCAGAACAAAGATCGCGATGTGCGAAACAACAAGCGCTGGGGGGCCAAACGCGATCACGAGCGCCTGAGCGCCGATGGTGTGCACGGGCACAGAGCTCGCGATCGCGTTGCGCATTGCGTTTGCGATGTCGACCAACCCAACGACGTTGAACAGCCATACCCCTGGGATCGCGGCTCGCTGGCGGGCCCGCAGCAAGCCCACGGCGATCCACGCCAGCACCACCGTCAAGAGATCACCTGCCGCAATGTGCCAAGCCCAATCGCTCGCATGAAACGCGCCCGTCATGCCCGGGTACACCGCGAGGATTCCGGCCGTGCGAACCCAATGGAAGGCGACGAGCGGGACAAGGGCAGCGTTCCGGTCGAGGGTACGCAGCCGAGGCCACACGAACCAACGCAAGACGAGCGCGGAGGTGACGACGTTGAGCGCAAAGATAAGCGGTGGCACTGGGGACATCCTGAACACGCTAACTCAGCTGGGTGCCATATCAGGAGTGCGTCGCGCAAAGCCCGTGTTCGAGTTGTCGTCTGTTCACAACGATACGCTCGCTGCAGCCATCAAACGAAGTTTCACGGATCGCCACAGGGCCCACCGTTCTTTGGGCGTGAGCACCCCCGCGAAAGGTGTTGATTGCCGCATCGCGATCGCCTCCTCACTTGTATCGACAAGGCGTGCTTCGATCGCTTCGACTGGCTGAGCAAGCACAGCCAACCAAAGTTCGCCGTAATAAACATGCTCGCCGCGCGCAATCCACTCGCACGCGCGCCGTCGCGCCATCTCGGCGATCGATGGATCGCTCCTGAGGCGCTTGGCCACAAGGGCGTGGTACGCCAAGCGGCGTGCCAACGCCGGCATGCGTGAGCCGATTGGCCTCAGAACCCGCCGCTCTTGAGAAAACCGGTCATGAAGGTGAGCAAGTCCTGGAGCTCGGCACGCGTGAGCTCGACCTGCATCCGCAGATGTTTCGCGTCGTGCGAGAGCTGGGCCTCATTGAGCACCTTGCCGACGCCCGCAGGGACCGCTGTGAAGATGGAGGCGACACTCGCCTTGGCGCCGAGGTCACCAAGCGTAGCTTCGAGCTCTCTCTGCGCGCTGGCACATGTTGCCTCATCGCTGCAGTCGCCTTCGATGTAGAGAGTGGCGCTATCGTTAGCGCCAGGAATGACGCGCAGCCGCGCTTCGCTCAGGCCCTCGGGAATCTCCCTGATGGCCTTGTGCGGCTTCTTCACGATCACCCGCACGGCTTCGTGCGCGTTCTTGAGCCTCGCCGGATAGACCGTTTGGCTGATTTTCTGCAGCAGCTGCCTCTCCTTCTCGGCGCTCACGGTCTTGCGCGACGGAAGGATCACCAGCATGTGAGACTGCGGGCGCACAAGCAGGCGCTCGCCCCGGTCGGCATAGGCAAGCCACGCCTTCATCCCGGCAATGCCTGTGTCAACCTGACCGCCTTTTGCGTAACGATGCGCCATAAAATCGCACGCCGCATCCATCTGCGCGTCAGGCAGGCTGTAGCGGATGACGATGATCGCTTTCGTCGTGTCGCGCAACGAGGGGCCGTAAATCATCACCCAGTCGGCGTCGCGGACCGGGTCGATCGATGTTCCCTGAAGGAAATCGTGCCATTGATTCAGGCCCTGCAGTAATGGTCCAGCGCGTTTACCAATCGAGTTCTTGCGAATCGCCTCGGTGTTGATGGCCACCGTCACGTACACGTCGGCAGCCGTGATGGCCCCCGCAGTACCCAAGATACCGACGCTGTCCTTCGGGCCGTTGTCGGGCGAGCCAGAGGCGATCGCTGCGTCGCCCATTGCGTCGGGCGATGCGTCTCCTGAGCCCGTCTCGCCGTCTCGTCCCGAATCCCCTCCGGCATCGGCACCGCGAGCCGCGCTCGCATCGGCTGCAGCATCCTTTGCATCCAAGCCACCGTCGAGCCCCTCCCCTGGTGGCTTGGGTTCGGCGACCTTGACGGGCTCGGGTGGTGCCTCTTCAAAAAGGTCGACCGTGATGTCAACGTCACCGTCAAGATCGTTGACTTCGAAACCCGACGTGCTGCGAATGGGGTTCAGCCACGCGACGTGAGCGATTAGCGAAGCAACCAACCCAAGGCCAAGGACGAAGCGCATCGACCGGCGCCAAAAATATGCGGGTCCAGTTGCCTTCTTGGGCACCACCTTCGGTGGGGTCGCGTGGGGCGCCGTGGGGGCAAAGTGCGAGGCGCCTTCGCCCAGGTCACCGCGAGGATCATCGGCCACGCGTCACACCTCCGTCGCAAACTGGAGTTTCGGTGCGGCGACGCGTTACATCAAGGAAGGAGCGGTGGTGATTGCCGATGATGGTCCGAAGCTTACAACGAAGGCTCATTCTTGCGGGACGCTCGTACCGTTTGACGCACGTCGCGCTGCTTTCGTTCTATTTGGGCTGTTCTCGCCTTGGCGACGCGCCCGACTTTGATGCGAGGGGCGGCGCGAGAGACGCCGCGAAGGAACCGGTGCGTCCAAAACCCAGCACTGCACCTTCGGCAACACACTCAACACCCGACGCCGGCGCGCCGAAACCTCCCGTCGACACGTACGTTGGGGCCACCGGGTTTCAAGCGCTGATCATGAGCGAGATGGAATGGCCGGCCAGCGAACGCACCACCAGAAAGAAGAAGCGCCACACGAGCGAGTCCTCTAAATCGATCAGACTTGGTTACATGCGACGAGGCGCAAAAGCGCTGGCGATTCCTGAGCTTCACAAGAAGAAGAACTGCGTCGAAGGGTGGGTCGAACTGGCAGCCGGCGGCTTCCTTTGTAGCCGCTACGCCACGCTCGATCTCAGCCACCCCAAGTTCAAGGTATGGCATCCGCCGGACGCGGAGGGGCCTTTGCCCTACACTTATGGCATCAACGGATCGAACGGCACTCCGCTCTATCGTTCAGTCCCGTCCCGCGAAGAGCGTCGCGAGTTCGAGCCCTGGCTGAAGAAGCCCAAGAAGGCCAAGGGAGCAGTCGAGGACAACGACGACGCGACCGCTGCGCCTTCCGATGATGCGTCACAAGAGAAGTTGCCTTGGTACTTGCAAGAGCACGACGCCGGCGCGCCGAACGTGACGCTCGAAGAGCTCCAGGAAGAGACCGACGGCGCTATCGCAAAGCGAATGGTCAAGGGATTTTACCTTTCACTCGACGAACGCTTCACGTCCAACGATTCATCGTGGTGGAAAACGCAAGACGGCTTGGTGGCTCCTGCCGATCGCGTTTGGGTCGCAAAACCAGGCAGCGACCATCATGGCGTGTGGCTCGGTCAAGACCGTCAGGACGCATCAGGCGTATTGAAGCGCATCATGAAACTGCCGCTCGCCTTCATCGTGAGCCGTGGCGCGAAAAAGTGGTCGCTCTCGAGCGACAAGAAGAGCGCGAGTGCGCAAGGGCCCATTACGCGCTATTCGGCCGTAGCGCTCACGGGTGAACACGCAACCCTTCGCGGCAAGACCTACGAAGAGACCGATGAAGGCTTCTGGGTCCAATTGGGCGAGGCGGCGAAGACCGAACCTGGACCCCCGCCCGAGAAGATCGAATCGGGCGGCAAGTGGATCGACGTGAACCTCGAGCGGCAAACGCTCGTTGCGTTTGAGGGCGACAAGGCCGTGTTTGCGACTGTCTTCTCATCGGGTCGTAAAGATCATGAAACACCGCCCGGCACCTTTCGTATCCGTGAGAAGCACATTTCGGCGACGATGGACGGCAACGCCGACACGGCGGCCGACGGCCCGTACTCGATTCAAGACGTGCCCTACATTCAGTACTTCAACAGCGGCTACGCGCTGCACGGCGCGTTCTGGCACAACGAGTTCGGCCGCGTGAAAAGCCACGGCTGCGTGAACCTTGCGCCACTCGACGCGAAGGCGCTCTTCGCATGGACTGGGCCCGAGCTCCCCGAGGGGTGGCACGGCGTGTGGTCAAGCGCGGACCGCCTTGGTGCGTGGGTCGTTGTTCACTGAGCGCCACAACGCAGCCGCATGCTCCTTGCCAACTGGCGCCCGTGCCTCCATAATTAGAATATGGGTGTATGGGCGCTCGGTGTGTGGGAGTATGCATGAAGACCACGGTCGAAATCCAAGACGCTCTCCTTGAAGAGGCGAGGTCGCTGGCAGCGTCGCGCGCCACGACGCTTCGAAAACTGATTGAAGACGGATTGCGCCTCGTACTTCGGCAGAATCCGGCGCCCCAGGCGTTTCGCCTTCCGGACTGTTCCTATGAAGGGGACGGGATGAGCGAGCACTATGCCGATGCCTCGTGGGCCGACTTGCGGGAGACCATTTACGGGGAATCGAAGTGATTGCGGTGGATACCAACCTGCTGGTGTACGCACACCGGCGCGACCTGCCGGCCCATGCAAGCGCAGACGCGGTCGTGCGCCGACTGGCCGAGGACTCTCGCGCGTGGGCGATCCCCTGGCCGTGCGTGCATGAGTTTTACTCGGTCGTCACGAATCCAAAGATCTTCAAGAACGACAAGGCAACACGTCCTGCACTGGCGCTCACGCAGCTCGAGGCATGGTTGGCGTCCCCGACGCTCCAGCTCCTCGCCGAGACCCATAATTACTTCGCCATACTCAAGGGCTAGCTGCATGGCGAAGGCGTGCGGGGCGCCATGGTCCACGATGCTCGCGTGTTTGCCCTGTGCGAAGCGCACGGCGTGCGAGAGCTGTGGACGGCCGACCGCGATTTTTCGACGTTTGCTGGCAGGGTGCGGCTTCACAATCCGCTTGACCCCGCATGAATACGCGACCCCGAAAATCGGAACCGGCGTGATCGTAGTTCAAGAAACCTCAAGAACGCTACGGCTGACCTTCAGTGTGGGTCAATGCCGCCGTCCGTCACTTTGAGGTGCCGCGCCCGGACGCCGCTTGTCTCCAGCCAGCGAGGGTCGTACTCACATGAAGCGAATACTCTATGCCCTTGGTTCAGCTTTCGCGATCGTCGTCGGATGTGGCGTCGCGTCTGAGGATGGCGAGGACGTTGCAGCGGACGAATCCTCCCTCACGCGCGCCGAGTGCGTGGAGGCGGCAGCGAAGGCAAACGATGCTTGCGTGGAGGAGGCCCGCAAGCGTGCGACCACCCCGGCGGAATTCGTAGCCGCGGCAAACCAGTGCGGGCAGGTCTTCAAGGCCGCCGTCGAGCTTTGCCTATCGGCCGGGCGCCCCACCGCGCCGCCAGGTTTTTCGGGCGGCTGGGCATGGGTGCCAGCGATGGGGCCGCCAGGCACCGACGCGGGTCTCCCGCCGATGCCCCCAATGTGGCCACCCGACGCGGCCTTGCCACCCTGCCCCGATGGGGGCTTCCCGCCGACGCCCCCGATGCCGCCGCCAGGGACCGACGCGGGTCTCCTGCCGATGCCCGGGGCGTGGCCGCCGCCCTGCGGCGATGCGGGTTTGCCGCCAATGCCGCCGCAGCCGGGAGCCGACGCAGGATTCCGGCGCACGCCGGATCTGCCCCCGCCGCCAGGCACGTTGGTGACGCCGGCGCTGTGGCCCGCCGGGGTGCCACGGCCGCTGACGCCCGACGCGGCGCCACCGCCGCTGATGCCACCACCACCGCCGCCAGGCTTCGACGCGGGGCCGCCAATGACGCCCGACGCGGCCCAGCCGCCGCTGATTCCTCCGCTACCTCCGATGCCGCCGCCGGACCCCGATGGAGGATGGCCGGCACCTCCACCTCCACCTCCACCTCCACCTCCGCC
>CAMBEV010000091.1 GCA_945865595.1 Nannocystis exedens
CCTACTACAAGCGCCTCACGAGCGATGACCCCAAGGTGCGACAAGAAGCCGCGAAAGCGTGGAGCATCTGGGAAGCGCGCACGAGCAACCTGTATGTCAAACCCGAAGTCGTCGAAAAGATGGGCGACGACGCGTTCGCGCTCGCGTTCGCGCGAATCGAATGCCACTACTTCATCAACGACGGGTGGCTCAGCGGCGACAAGGCGTTGCTCAAGAACGTTGACCCAATTCGTCACATCCCCGGTGTCATTGTTCAGGGGCGCTACGATGTGGTCTGCCCGATGGAGAGCGCCTGGGCCCTTCACCGCGCATGGCCCGAAGCCGACCTTCGCATCGTGGCTGACGCCGGGCACTCGGCGTTTGAGCCCGGGATTGCGCACGAGTTGGTCGAGGCGACCGATCGGTTTCGCTGAGTCTTGAGCAAAGCCACTGCCCGGCGGTGAGGCCGGCGACAAGAAGTGCGCGAGCCGTGCTGGGATTCATGCACTGCGCTTGAAGGGCTGAATCTCTCGCTCCAGTCGCTTGCCGAGTTCCGCACCGGCAACATCGAGCTCGTATTGTTCCTGGATGCCCAACCAAAACCGAGCTGAATTGCCAAAAAAACGGGCAAGCCGAAGCGCGGTGTCGGCGGTGATCGCACGCTTCCCGCGCACGATCTCGCTGATGCGCACCTGAGGCACTTTGAGCTCCTGAGCAAGTCGATACTGACTCATTTCTAAAGGCTCCAAAAAATCAAGTCGCAGAAACTCGCCTGGATGGATGGGGCCGATTCGTTTCTTCTTCATGCTGTGTTGACCGGCTCGATCGCCATGGAGACGCTCAAGATGGTTGCCGGGCGGGACTCGAAGATCATTCAGATTCTCGGCTCGGTCGAGTGCGATCAACTTTCGGCGGGCAGTCCGCTGCAAATCTGCGGGAAATTTTCGCACAACTTCGTCTCGAAAAATGCGTTCTGTGGAACCGCATCGAAAACTCTTGATCACCAGATCAATACTAATCCTTCACGATACTAACGTCAACCGTAAGCATCAATCGAAAGTCGGCGCACCGTGGCCGACTTTTCCGAGGCGTCTCCCGTACTCTGGCACCGCGAACGCTTTCATCGATACAAGCGTGCAGCCTTACTGCGCGCCCGTGGGCGCCAGCGGCCAGCGAGATGGCCGCAAACAGCGCGTCCGAAGGGTTGGTTGTGGAAAGTTTGACCCTTGTGACGCGAGCGGAGGAATTATAAGGAGTTGGGCTCATGTCGAGACTTCGGGTCAACGCATTCTCAATCTCGCTCGATGGTTACGGCGCCGGTCCCGGCCAAAGTCTAGACAATCCGATGGGCGGCGGAGGTATGGCGCTGCACAAGTGGGTCTTAGGCACGAAAACGTTCCAGAAGATGACCGCCGACTTCGCCGGATCGTTGATCGGCGACGAGGTTGGCAGAGAAGGCGTCGACGACGACTTCGCCGCGCGCGGCTTCGAGAACGTCGGTGCCTGGATCCTCGGCCGCAACATGTTCGGGCCGATGCGTGGGCCCTGGTCCGACGACAGTTGGAAGGGCTGGTGGGGCAAAAACCCGCCCTACCACGTACCCGTCTTCGTGCTCACGCACCATGCTCGTGCGCCCATCACGATGGAGGGCGGAACCACGTTCCACTTCGTCACCGATGGCATCCATGCCGCGCTGAAACGCGCGACGGAGGCGGCTCAGGGGAAGGACCTCCGACTCGGCGGTGGGGTTGCCACCATTCGCCAGTACCTCACCGCCGGGCTGATCGACGAGATGCACCTCGTGATCTCCCCCGTGCTTCTGGGCAGGGGCGAGCATCTCCTCGCCGGCATCGATACGGTGAGCCTCGGCTACAAGTGCACCGAGCACGCCTCCACAGACCTCGCCACCCATATCGTCCTAACGAAGTAGGCTTGCACTATCGTGGACCAAGGCTCTGTCGGGCCGCGCTCACTCCACGATGATCTTCGCCGCCCACTTCTTGCCGACCTGCAAAAGGTAACTGCCCGAGGGCACTTCTTTCACCGCGTCGCTCCAGCGTTCCCCGTTGAGCGACACGCCCCCCTGCGCAATCTTGCGACGCGCGTCTCCGCCACTCGTGGCACCGCCAGCCTTGAGCACCAATGCAAAGAGCGGCCCCTTCGGCATGCGCACTTCTTCCACGTTGCGCGGCGGTCGGCCCGCGTCCCACCAGGAAAACGTATCGGCTGCGGCTGCCAGGCCGTGAAACCGCTCCACGAGCACCTTCGCAAGCGCCTTCTTTTGTACGAGCGGAGCGCCCATTTCGTCAAGCGACTTACCCGTCAAGAGAGGGTACCACCCCGCCATGAGCTCATCGCTGATGCTCATGACCTTGCCAAACATGTCGTCGGGCTCGTCGGTGATGCCGACGTGGTTGCCCTTCGACTTGCTCATCTTGTCGACCCCATCGAGGCCAAGGAGCAGGGCGACGGTGAGCACCGCCTGCGGCTCCTTGCCGCCGTAGGCCTCCATCAGATGGCGTCCCATGTAGAGGTTGAAGATCTGATCGTGACCGCCGAGCTCCACGTCGGCGTTGAGCATCACTGAATCGTAACCTTGCATGAGCGGATAGAGAAATTCGTGCAGGGCAATCTGCTGGTTGTTCTCGAACCGCGCTCGAAAATCACGACGCTCGAGCATGCGCCCCAAATTGTAACGAGAAGCGAGCGTGATAACGTCGTTGAACGTCATCTTGCCCAGCCACGACGAGTTCCACTCCACGCGCGTGCGGTCCTTGTCGAGAATCTTGAAGCACTGCGCGGTGTAGGTCGCAGCGTTCTCGCGAATCTGATCCGTGGTGAGGGGCGGGCGCGCTGAATTGCGGCCGGTCGGGTCACCAATGAGCGCCGTGTAGTCCCCGACGAGAAAGACGACGTCGTGTCCAAGGCGCTGAAATTGCGCCATTTTTTCGATGAGAACTGTGTGCCCAAAGTGTAGGTCCGCAGCGGTTGGATCGAAGCCGGTCTTGATGATGAGCGGCGTTTGGGTCGCGTAGCTTTTCTGGAGCTTCTTGCGGAAGAGCTCGACCGGATGCAGGTCGACCACCCCGCGCGTGAGGACTTCGAGTTGCTCGTCAACGGGCGGAATCGCAATCTTTGGGAGGGGCATGGCGAGACCGAGCATCATACTCGGATTCGATCGCCGAGGCGGACCTTGCCGATCGCGCGCACGCTTGCGTAACAAACCGAGCCGGCCTGCGTAGTCTACTTGCATGAGCCAACTACCCTCAAGATTTGCCTATGGCCTCGTGGTCATGACGGCGTGCGGTGACAATCAAGACCCCCCGGGTGCAGGCGACCTCTGGAGCCGCCTCGAAAGCAAGAGCTACCGGTCCTATCGACGCGCTCCGGGCTACGAGTCGCGCCGCAAGTCGAATGCTCCACACGGAAACGAGGTCGAGATCTTTGTGAACGAGGCCATCGGCAAGACACTTGACGGTCCGAAGGGCGCGAGCACTTTTCCTGATGGCTCGTTAATCGTCAAAGAAGGATACGCGGGCGACACGCTCGAACTCGTGGCCGTCATGGAGAAGCGCAACGGCGAGTGGTATTGGGCGGAGTACGACGCGAGCGGCGCAGCCAAATACTCCGGGAAGCCATCCGTGTGCATCAACTGCCACAGCTCGGGCAGCGACTTTGTGCGCGCGTTTTCGTTGCCTTAGGAAAAGGCAGCCGGATTCGACGATTGTTCCTTGACGACTTCGATAGTTGCGACATTATCAAACTATCAAAATGACGAAGATGAAAGACAAGGACGCCAAGGCGCTCGGGAAGATGTTCAAGGCGCTTGCCCATCCCAACCGACTGCAGCTCTTCGTTGAGATTCTTGAACAGAGCGAGGCTGCATTTGAAGAAGGGCACGACTGCTTCGCCAACGCGATCATGGAGAAGCTCAACGTCGGTGCGCCCACGATCTCGCATCACCTGAAAGAGCTCGTGAACGCCGATCTCATTTCGACCGAACGCAAAGGCAAGTTCCTTACCTGTCAGGTTAATCCCGACGCCATGAAACGGCTCGGCGCATTTTTCGCCCGGTAATTCAGGGCTTTTTTTTGAATCCAACACTTCGATACTTGTCGAACTATACGAAAACACCAGGAGCCGTCCACATGGAATCCATCGTCACCGAATCACGACCACAAACCAAAAAGTCACCCAAGGCTACGGCTCTCGCCACAACCATCGCCGCCAAGAAAATCGTCATCCATCGCGCCGGCGGTTACGAACAACTCAAGGTTGAGAAGGCCGAGCTGCCCGCCGTTGGGCCGGACGACGTGCTGGTCGAAGTGCGTGCCGCGGGCGTCAACTTCGCCGACACGTCGATTCGCCTTGGCCTCTACGCCTCCGCGAAGGAACAAGTCGGTTGGCCGATCACGCCGGGCTTTGAAATCGCAGGCCTCGTGCTCGCGAAGGGCGAAAAGGTAGGCGACCTCGAACTTGGCGAACGCGTGATGGGGCTCACGCTTTTCGGCGGCTATGCGACGCACGTTGTGGTCAAACGCAACCAACTCTTCCGCCTGCCGGACTCGCTCTCCTTTGAGCAAGGCGCGGCGATCCCTGCCGTGTTCCTCACTGCGTGGTTCGCGCTCTACGAGCTCGCACATCCGCGTCCGGGCTCAACCGCGCTGGTGCACTCAGCAGCCGGTGGCGTCGGGAGCAGCCTCGTGCAGATTCTGAAGATCCGTGGCGTCAACGTCGTCGGCGTGGTGGGCTCTTCGCACAAGGTCGACGCTGTCCGCAACCTTGGGGCCGATCATGTGATCGACAAGTCGAAACAAGACCTGTGGGCCGAGGCCGAACGGATCGCGCCAAACGGCTACGATCTCGTGCTCGATGCGAACGGCGTCGAAACGCTCAAACAGAGTTACGAACATCTCCGCCGCGCCGGCAAGCTCGTCGTTTACGGTTTTCACTCGATGATGAACAAGAGCGGCGGCAGCGGAAACGCCAACTGGTTCAAGTTGGTCTCGGGCTTCTTGCGAACGCCGAAGTTCAGCCCCCTCGAAATGACCAACGACAGCAAGAGCGTGCTCGCCTTCAACTTGAGCTACCTCTACGACCGTATCGAAATGCTTGAAGCGGGTATGACCGCCATCAGCGATTGGCTCGCCAAAGGGTTGATCGTTCCCCCCACCGTCACCGCCTACCCGCTTGACCGCGCCGGCGACGCCCACCGCGACATTGAGAGCGGCAAGACGATTGGCAAACTTGTCCTCGTGATGCCCTCGTGAAGGCGATTGCTGTGTGGCCCCTGTCGTGGGTATCACTCAATGGGTGAAGACCTTCGTGACGTTCGGTAAGAGCGAGTCGCCCATCGAAGTCGAGATCGACGCCACAGGCCGCGTCCTCATCAACGGTGTCGAAAGGCGCGCCGAGTGGATCGCGACGCCCGATGGGGTCAGCGTGAGCATCGATGGCCGTGTCGTTGACGTCGCAATCGACCGCGCTTTTCCTGAAGTCACGGTCGGGGCGCGCAGCCTTCGCACAACGGCGCGCGTCGAGGGCGAACGAGAGCGCGCGGTCAGCACTAGTGGCCAGCGCAACGCGTCTGGTGACAAAGTTCTTCGCGCCCCTATGCCGGGTCGAATCGTTCGCCTTAGCGTCGTCGCGGGCGTCGAGGTCGCACAGGGCGCCGCAATCGCGGTCGTCGAAGCCATGAAGATGGAGAACGAAGTGGTCGCCAAGGTCGCCGGCATCGTCAACAAAGTTCACGTTGGCGTTGGCGACACCGTGGAAGGAAACGCGCCACTGGTCACGTTCGCTTAGCACTACGGGTGAGGGGGCTATGGTATGACCGGCCTCGACATGCCGAAGCGACGCTCGCTCGCCCAAGACATCTGGAACATCCCGAACCTCCTCACGATGGCTCGCATCGTGATGATTCCGTTTTTTCTTGTCTTCCTCGAACGCGGTACGCCGATCGCCAACTTCTGGGCCGCCATCCTCTATACCCTGGCCGCACTCACCGACATGCTCGACGGGTTCTTGGCGCGTAAGCTCAACGTCGTCAGCGTACTCGGCAAGTTTCTTGACCCTCTTGCCGATAAACTCATCGTGATGGCGGGCCTCGTGTGGATGGTGCCTATGGGCCGCGTCCCGGCTTGGGTTGTCGTGTTTCTCCTCGCGCGTGAGATCAGCGTGACCGGCCTCCGAAGCGTTGCCGCGAGCGAAGGGGTCGTGATCGCCGCTGGCGAGGAGGGGAAAATCAAAACCGCACTTCAGATGATCGGAATCATCTGCCTGGTCATTGGCTACCCCTATCGCCTCTCCTACGGCATCGTCGATCTAGGCATCGTCGACCTCACGCGAGTCGGACGCGCCCTTGTCTACGTCAGCCTCGCCTTCTCAATGGCCAGCGCTGTGCAATACCTTGGCCTCTTTGGGGCGGCAGTCGAAGCCAAAGAGAAGAACGCGAAGTCATCGTGAGGCGAAGCCGAAGGATCCACTTTCGAACCGTCGCAGCGGTCCTTTTGACGCCTTCGCGTCGTCCAAGACAAGGAAGCATTGCCCGGAAGGCCGTGAATTGCTGGGCTTGAGTACTGGCATGCGTTGTGCGAACTCGCTGCTAGAATGTCAAACGAGATGCCGAATCTAAGCACCAAGATCCTGATCGAGATTCGCGACGAGATGAAAGCTACTCGACGCGATTTGTCCGAGCGACTCGACACAACGAATGAGCGTTTGGATCTCGTGGCACGTCGTCAGACTGAATCCGAGGTTCGCATATCGACGGAACTTGTCGCCTTGGGCGGAGCAGTTGAGCGCCTCACGCTGGCCTATCGCGCCGACAGGACGCTGCAGGCAGACATGGTCGATCTCAAGCATCGCGTCAGCCGGCTCGAGAGCGGTCGCTGAGGCGGGCGAAGCCGAAGGATCCACTGGGGTTCGGGGCGCCACCCTCAAGCCGGAGGCGTTCTCGCTTGTACACCGGTCCTGGTGCGCGGTACGAGTAAGCCCGTGAGCCTTTCGACCACCGCCAAAGTCGCTGCATTCAGCCTAATCGCCGCAACTGTAACCGTCGCGTGTATTAACTCACGTGAGGGCGAACGGTGCGACGTGAAGAACGGCAACGACGACTGCGTCGAAGGCCTCAAGTGCATGCGAGCCGGAGAGCTCAACAAGGTCATGAGCGATCGGTGTTGCCCAATCGACACCACCACGGCCACCGACCCGGCTTGCGTCGTGGCACAAGTTAGCGTTTCCGGTGATTCAGGTACGAGCACCCCCTTCGACACCGGCGCCAGTGAAACGGGAATCGTTGACGCTGGCAACAATGATGGCGCTGGCGATGCAGCAGGCGACTGACATGCCGACAGGAATCGCGGTCGAAGCACTGTGGCTTGTCGGTGCGGTCTCGTTGCCGATTCTGATCGTTGCCGCTCTGGTCGGCCTCATCGTCGCCGCACTTCAGGCCGCGACGCAGATACAAGACCCTACCGTGGCGCACCTTCCGCGCCTGATTGTCGTGGTCGTCGCGCTTGCTGCCTTGGGGCCGTGGATGGCACAAGAGGTCGCGCGTTTCGCCGAACGGTGCATCATTCAAGCCGCAAGCGTGCGCTGACGAACTCAATGGTCAAGCGTCGGAACAAATGGCTCCACGAACGGGCAGCACTTACCGCACAGGTGCGCGCCTTCTTCGCAAGTCGCGATTTTCTGGAGGTCGAAACGCCGCTTTTGGTCCCATCGCCGGGCCTTGACACGCACCTCGACGCCTTTGAGCTCACCGGCGACGAACGCGCGCGCTACCTCATCACGTCGCCTGAGTATCAAATGAAACGCCTGCTCGCTGAGGGGTACGAGCGCATCGTTCAGGTGTGTAAGTGCTTCCGCCGAGCCGAGAGAGGAAGTCGCCACAATCCAGAATTCACCATGGTCGAATGGTATCGCGCCAACGCAGGCGTTGAGTCGGTCATGGATGACACCGAGGCGTTGGTAAGAGCGTTGACGAATGGTAAAGTTCACCTCCTTGACGATGCCATGGTCGTCGACACTGCAGCCCCCTTCTTGCACATGACCGTCACCGAAGCGTTCAAGCTCTATGCGGGCGTCGACGAGCCCACGGTGCTGAAGCTCGCAACCCACGACGAGGAGCAGTACTTCCGCCTGCTCGTCGATCGCATTGAGCCCGCGTTCGAGCGCTTCACGCAACCCGTGTTCCTGACCGACTACCCGGCAACACAAGCGTCGCTCGCGCGTAAGAGACCCGACGACCCGCGTTACGCCGAACGCTTCGAGCTCTACGTGGCCGGCGTCGAACTGTGCAACGGGTTCGGCGAACTCACCGACGCGGGCGAGCAGCGCGCAAGACTCGAGCGCGATCAAGAAGCGCGCCGGTCAAGCGGCTTACCTGTCTACCCCATTGATGAATTATTTCTAGCAGCCGTGGCAGAGCTGCCACCCTGTGCGGGAAACGCGCTTGGTCTCGATCGGCTCGTTGCTCTCTGCTGCGGTTCGCGAACGATCGACGGTACACTGAGCTTCACCATCGACGAGCTGTAGCCATGCCGCGCCCCTTTGAAACCCTCGAGTCAGTTGCCACCTCTGAAGGCCCGCTAGAACTGCGAAGGCGAGGCGATCGCGATTTCTTGATCTGCATCAAAGGGCGCGTGCTCATGACGAGCGTCGCCCATCGCTCCGAAGACGCGCTTGCCCGGGTAGCGTGCGAGGGACTCGGGAGCCGACGCAATGCCCGCATCTTGATCGGCGGTCTCGGCATGGGCTTCACGCTTCGGGCAGCGCTCGATGTGCTAGCCGCCGACGCCAATGTGACCGTCGCAGAGCTCAATGACGTCGTGGCCCGCTGGTGTACGGGCCCAATCGCCGCGCTCACAAACGACGCCGCGCGCGACCCTCGCGTGTCCATCGTCATCGGCAATGTCGCAGACGTTATCGCCCGCGCGGCGAAGAGCGCGACATGCGACGAGCGCTACGACGCAATCGCGATCGACCTCTACGAGGGGCCACAGACAAAGATCAAACCCAGTGACGAATTGTACGGTCCCGCGGCAACCGCGCGCGTGCTCCAAGCCCTGAAACCCGGCGGAAGGTACGCCGTCTGGTGCGAGCAGCAATCGCTCGGCTTCGAGCAGTCACTTCGAAGCGCAGGGTTTCGGTACGATCTCATCCGCTCGGGACGCGGCGCGCGGATACACTTCGTCTACGTTGCCCACAGACAGTCAACGTGATTTACCGACGATGAGCGAACCGACCGAACTTGGAACTGGCGAGCGAAAGGCCGCGATTGGCTTCATCTGGGCGACCGCGCTGATGGACGTGATCTCGCTTGGCATCATGATTCCGGTGCTGCCCAACTTGGTGCGAGAGTTCGTCGGCGGCAGCTACACCGAGGCGTCGCTTTGGACCGGCCTCTTCGGCACCGTGTGGGCGCTCATGCAGTTCGTTTGCTCACCGCTCGTTGGCCTCATCTCGGACCGTTTCGGGCGACGACCCGTGCTGCTCATCTCGATCGGCGGCCTGGGCGTCGATTTTCTCTTCATGGCGCTCGCGCCAACACTCGCCCTCTTGTTCGTCGGACGCATCATCAACGGCATCACCGCTGCAAGCTTCTCGACGGCGAGCGCCTACGTCGCCGACATCACGCCTGTCGAAAAGCGCGCCAAGGCCTTCGGCATGATGGGCGCCGCGTGGGGATTCGGATTCGTCATCGGCCCGGTCATCGGCGGCCTGCTCGGCGACATCAACCTGCGCCTGCCATTCTATGTGGCTGCGGCGAGGGCGCTGACCAATTGGCTCTATGGCTGCTTCTTGCTGCCCGAGTCACTTCCCAAAGAGCGCCGCGCCAAGACATTCGAGTGGAGCAAGGCGAACCCAGTTGGATCCCTGAGGCTGCTCCGTTCGCAGCCGGGACTGCTGCGGCTTGCGGTGGTCAACTTTCTCTTCCAATTGGCGCACAACGTACTGCCCGCGATCTTCGTTCTGTACACCGGCTACCGGTACGGCTGGAAGCCCACACAGGTGGGGCTGATGCTCATGGCCACATGCGTTGCCAGCATCATCGTGCAAGCGCTGCTCGTCGGACCTATCGTCAAGAAACTTGGCGAACGTGGTGCGCTGGTGTTTGGCTTGGCCGCCGGTGCAATCGGTTTCGCGATTTACGGCCTCGCGCCAACGCCGGTCCTCTACTGCCTCGGCTTGCCGATTTTCGCGTTCATGGGTCTCGCGCAGCCGGGCCTTCAGGGGCTGATGACCCGAAGCATCGGGCCGGGCGAGCAAGGTCAGCTCCAAGGAGCGAACTCGAGCATCATCGGCCTCACCGGCATGATTGGACCGGCACTGTTTACCTCGACGTTCGCCTGGGCGGCTGCGCGTGACAGCTGGCTTCGTATGCCGGGGTTACCGGTGTTGATTGCGGGGGCGCTGTTGGTTGTTGCGTTAATGATCGCCCTGCCGTCGAGTTCCTCGGCGCCCGACTAAGCCTGAGCGCCGACAGCCCTGGACACGGTCACGGTGCCTGATCGACCAGGTGCTGCACGGGGCTGCCCGCCTCGTACTTCACCAAGTTTGCCGCGAGCTCCATACCCTCGGGCAATAGTCCTTGTACTTGACCGACAACTTGCTCGACCAAATTGCGTGCATCATGCAAGTTTGGGCCGACCATCGCGATCGCAAAACGAAGCGGACCACTGCGCCCTGAAACGACTGGGATCAGCGACAAAATCAGCACGTCAGTCAGTTCGACGACGCGCGTTGCCACGCGACGCAACGCAAGCATCTCGAGAATCGTCGGGCGATCGGAGGCCGCGCGATTGGGCCCTCGTAATTCGTAACGTGCGATCGTCAGAGGTGCTTCGACCCACTCGGAGAATGCCGCTTCTTCCTCGAGCGCTTTGAGCAGTTCCTCGCGTCGCAAGAGACCGGTAAGTCCGTCACGCTTCGCAAGATACGCTTGCGCGCGACGATGCCCCGCGCTGTCTTGTGCGAATGACACGAGCTTGAGCCGCAGCTCACCGAACTGCACATCAACGCCGTGCATCCAGTTCACTTGCTTGCGGCGCTCGTAGGTGTGAT
>CAMBEV010000092.1 GCA_945865595.1 Nannocystis exedens
GATTCACGTGCCGTTTTGGATCGATGCGCCGAATGGCACGCTAAGCGAAGCCGAACGTGCCTCGCTGCAATCACTTCGCGATGTACCCGTCACTCACGTCGACGTCCTCCCATCGTTGCTCGACCTGATGGGCATCCTCGATTCAGACAAGCTCGCGAACCTCCGCGCGCAGATGCCAGGAAAGAGCCTGTTGCGTGGCGGAACTGATCCACAGACGCCAGTCTTTCTGTCCAACTGCAGCGAGATATTCGCCTGCGCATTTCGCAACTGGGGCGCAATGAAGGGCACCAAGAAAATATGGGCGATGGAAGGCGATACCCGGTGGAGCTGCGTCGACATCGCGCAAGACCCCCTCGAGGAACGCCCCCTCCCGCTCGAGTATTGCGGGGACCTCTTGCCGTTCGTCGAGCGCGTTGGCAACGGCGCGCCGTTTAGGTAATTCCTGACTCAGCCCCGCTCGGCAAGTACCTTCAGCGTACGCGTCCGTTCGGTGAGGAATCGCCGCATGTAGCGTTCCAGAAAGAGCACGTCGGCAACGCGCCCCAACAGCCCGAGTGGCGCGCTGTAGTCGAACGTGTCGCGCATGACGGTTCCGCCGGGGCACGCCTCGAACTCGTGCGTGTGCGTGAACGCAGCAAATGCGCCGCGCACCATCACGTCAACGAGGACGCGTGGTCGGTCGTAACGCACCACCCGTGCGGTCAGTCGCTGACGCACCCCAAGATGCGTCGCTTCCCAGGTGATCTCGTCGCCCTCGGACAGGAGCCCCGACGCCTTGCCCGCCGCCACGCGTTCGTTGGTGGCACCCGTAGAAGCGATGTGGGCGCCGACGTCGCGACAGAGATCGAAGCAACGCTCCGCTGATGCAGCGATAAACGTCTCCAGGCGAATGATGGGCATGCTGGGCAGTTTGCACCCAACTCAGTCCACAACACAACGAACGGCCACCTTGAGATCGGGCGCGAGTCGAGCACGTCGGTGCCTACGTAAACAAGGTTGACGTCTTCATCGACGATCGTGAGGCGGTCATGCGCTCACCATACGATCGAGAGATCGGCTACGTCCTTCAGGGCGTCATCCTTTGAAATGAGCGGAACTCCGAGCGCTAATGCGGTTGCTGCAATGAAGCGATCGGCCGGGTCCGCGTGCATCCGCAGACTGCTGGCAGCAATCGCGGTGGAAGCCGTGAGGGGAACCTCACGGACGCGCGGAATCGAAAGCACTGTGTCGACCCATTGACGTGCGCTCATTCCTAAGCGCAATCGCCCGCGGTCTATCAAGAGCGCAGTTTCCCAAAAAACGATGGATGGAATGGCGAGTTCCGACGCTCGCAGGACGGCAGACCGCGCCCGCTTCCCGAGCTTCTCGGGTGAGTGGACCCACCACACCACCGCGTGCGTGTCGAGGACAAATGTGCTCATCGCCGGCGCTTCGGCGCTTCGGACAGGGCATGCCATGCGCTGTGTGCTGAGGAGGGCTCAAGAAGTTCGGAATCTGTCGGCAGACTCTCTGCCGAGTCGCGCAACGTGCGGAGCAGTTCACGCTCCTGCTCCGCGGGTGCGGCAAGTGGAACGAGGCGCGCCACCGGCTTGCCTCGTTTGGTAATGACAATTTCCTCGCGCGTCGAAGCCACCCCATCGATGAGGGCAAGGCATCCCTGCTTGAAAGCGCCGGCGGCGACAAGCTTGGCCATAGACAGAGTCTATAGACAGCATCGGCCCCGTCAAGCACTACTGTCGCCCGGCGGGACCGCTCCGCTGGCGCCGCGCTTGCCATCGGGCACGGGCACGCAATTCGCCGGTATTCAGTCCGCCACGCAACGAACGGCCACCTTGAGATCGAGCGCGAGCGGCTGCGTATTACCGTAGCGAAAATCCACAACGAGGGCGTCGCCCCCCAGTTTCGTCGATGTCCAAAAGTACGTGCCCGGCGTGTCAGGGAACGCAAATTTGTCGATCGCGCGCGAGTCGAGCACGTCGGTGCCTACGTAAACCAGGTTGACGTCTTCGTCCACGATCGTGAGGAGCTCTTTCACTGTGGGCAGGCGCGCAGGCTTGCCGCCCAAGGTGCGCGTCCCGCAGGCTTGCGAGGCAGAGGCCCAACTGAAGCGCTCGGCGCTCACGACTCGCTGCCACGTGAGCTTGGTCTTCGCGTCGGCAATCGTGTCGTCGGTCGGCCCGAAGGTTTCATATTGGCCCGATGGCGCGCGCGCATCCGCGACGAGCGTGCACAGCGCCGCCACAACGCAGCCCATCGCGACGGCTCGCCTCATGGGGACCTCACGCATCGCGCATACCGCGCGTTGCTTGACCCCTTCGCGCTCACTTCACCCGCCGCGAAGTCCACGCTCCAGTACCCGCTTGCCCCAATGGGCGCACGCACCCGCGAGGTCGTCCAGTACTGCCCTGCGGGGGTCGACGGAAAGGCGGCCTCGCCAATATAGGGGGCCGACGAGGTGAGACGCGCGAAGTCAAGTAAGCTGACCAGTTCGATCTTCGTGGGCACGCGCCACCCTGGACCCAGGCCTGCGCAATGCGCTGTTGCAGCGGTGGAACTGATGAGGACGGCGGCCACATTGCGCTCCCAGATCAGTTTTGTAACCGCATCCGATACGATATCAACGCCGCCCTCTTTGCCCGTTGTGTAGGCCGTGGGGTTCGGACCAACGCCCGCACCGTTCGGCATGCGCCAGGCCGCCCAATCAAGCGTCGCAGACGCGTCAGCGGGCTTGGGCACACCTGCGTCACTGGGCGTACCCGAATCGGCCCGTGGGCACGTCGGGCACGCGGCATCGGTTTTCTCGTAGTCGCTCAGCCCCACGATCGCATTGCAACCAAGCACCGCGAACGCGATCGCGACAGTCAACGACGTGAACCTTTTTGAAGCGCTCACTCGAAGCTCCCTCGCACGCCGAACCCCGTAGGCGCCGCCCAAGGCTGTGCGGAGAATCCCTTCCTCTGCACGGTCACGCGCTTCGTGAGGATGAGCCCGGTGATGCCCGTGGCAAATCCCGCGCCGGCCACGACGAACATGCCCGTCGAAACGTTGCCCCACGCGCGGGCGCTATCGAGGGCATCCCATTCGCTCGGTGGGCACTGTTTCGAGGCACAATCGAGCGTGGCGCCCTTGCCCACTGTGACGAGCCCCGTGAGCAACCCGCCAAAGAGCGCGACGGCGCCGACGGTGAAGCCAAGCGGGACGAGCGGGCTCTCTTTTCGCACGGTATAATAGGCAGCCTTTGGCCTCTCGATGGTTCTGTGGGGCAACGGCTTGTTCGGCCTCCGCAAATCGAGATCGCGGCGCTCGCCTTCGCCCAACGCGACCTCTTGCAGAACCCCTTCGAAATCGACCTGGTGCTTGCCCGGGTTCATCAATCGCAACTCGCCGAGTGACGAATCATGCAGCTTGGTGCCATCGATGGTTACAAGAGCACCGCTTGTTGCAAGCACACGCAGTCGTGCAATCCGCGCGTCGAGCTTCTTGGCGAGGGCTGCTGCGTCAGTGCGCGCTTCGTCGCTCTTCGGCGTCTCGGCAACCTGCCGCGGAATTCGGCCGGCATCGAGCGCCGCCTCGTGCGCCTCGACAAGTTGACCAATGGCTGCATGGCTCTTTGCAAGCGCGAGCAAGATGATCGGCGTGCGGACCAAATCACGCGCTGCGCGCAGCTTGCTTGCCGCACCCCTGTGGTCACCCTTCTCTGCGAGCTCCACCCCTTCGCGATAAAGCGAGCGAGCCGTCGATAGGTCGTTGGCGTCTGGCGCCGCATGCGCGATTGAAGAGAAGCCGAAAACAAATGCGAGCACTTGCGCTCTACCAAATGTCATTCGTGGCGCTCGGGATTGGCTTGATCGGAGGACGCTCGGGCTTTGAAGACGGCGATGCCGTTGCACGCGGCTTCGGTACAACCACTGCCTTCGACGGCGGCTGCACCACACCCGGTGATGCAAGCGGCGCGGCCGAAGGTGGCAGAGGAGGCGGCACAGGGAGCGGAGGAGGAGGCGCGACCTGCACCGGCGGACTCGCAACCAGAAGCGTGGCCTCCGAGTGCGAAGGCGACCTCGCGCGCATCACGCCAATTGTAACCGTGACCGTTGCGATAACGACAACCGCAACCGCTGCCGCAACAAGCGCCACGCGCCTCTTTTGTGGCCTCTTCGAAAGCACGACCGCACGACCCGTATCGAGAAGCGAAGAACTCAACGCAGGTGCCAACGCGGGTGCCAGCGAGCCCGAAATTCTTGGCGCGTCAGACCCCAGCAAGGCCGCCGCGAAGCCCTCGGCTTGCTCTTTTGCCGACTCGAAGCGCGCCTTCGGATCGCGCGCACACGCCTTGAGGAACCAGTCATCCACCGCGCGCGGCAGCGACGTGTTCACGTCGGACGGATTTGGCAACGGCTCGTGGTGAATCTTCAATGCGAGCGCGCCCACGGTGTCCGCATCGAACGGACGTCGGCCCGTGGCGAGCTCGAAGCCAACAACTCCAAGCGCCCAAAGGTCGCTCCGAAAATCGAGATCTTTCGCGCCGATCACTTGCTCGGGGCTCATGTAGAACGGCGACCCCATCAGCGCGCCCGTCTCGGTCGTCTTGCCGCCAAGCAACCGACCCGCGTTTGCCTTTGCGATACCGAAGTCAAGCAACTTGATAAAAACACGTTCGTCGCCTGCGTCGCACAGAAACACGTTGCTCGGCTTCACGTCGCGATGAACGATGCCGCGCTCGTGTGCCTTTCCGAGCGCTCGACCCAGTTGCAGTACGATCTCACCGGCATCGGCCGGCGACAACCGCCCCCGCGCAACTCGGTGCGACAGGTCTTCGCCTTCTAAGAATTCCATCACAATGAATGGCACGCCGTTTTCGGTGACTCCATAGTCAAGCATTTGAACAACATGCGGACTCTTCACCTGCGCAGCCGCAGCAGCCTCGCGGGAGAACCGTGAGGCTGCGTCTGCCTCGCCCGCCAGGTCTTCCGACATGAACTTCACGACCACGTCGGTCTTGAGGCCGAGGTGCTCCGCCAGCCATACACGACCCATGCCACCTTCGCCGATCGGCTCTTTCAGGCGAATATTGGAAACGACCAGCTCGCCCGAGACCGGGTGTGAACGCGCGGTCTCAGCCAACGCGACACGAGTACCAGGTGGCGACGCTCCCATAGCTCAAGATAAGGAGCATGCGCGCGCGCCTTGCCTCAGGCAAGGGATTTGCAAAGTGATTTGCGGAAGCGAGAACCCGTGATTCCTTCAGTGATGATGAAGAACGTGCAGCTCAACCGTTGGGTCATGGGCGGCCTCCTCTTTCTTGGGGTCGCGGGCGCTGCGGCCGTGGCGACGCCGGGGTGCGGTTCGTTCGACGCGCTCACAGCGGCCGGCGGAACGGATGCAAGCGGCGGCCAGCCGGTGCTCCCATCCGAGGCGCAGTTCAACGTGTTCAACGACTCGCCCAATTTGTATCCGTTTCGGTTGTGTTTCAAATACCGCGACGCCGTCCTCGACCTGCCGCCGCTACCGGCTGACCCTGAAAAGCCGATGCCCAACAGCAGCTATCCGGGCATCGCGGAGGGCGCAGCGGTCGCGCTTCCGGCCCTCGATTTTACCGGCCTCGTCGACAGCTCGGTGGTCACAAAAATTGACGTCCTTGCGGTGCGGGCAAAACGCGTCGTGGGGTCGACCGCGACTGCGGGGCCGAGGTGCCCTGACCTCGTATGCGAGCGCGGAAGCTGTCTTGAGAAGGGGCCAGACTACGTGTCGCTCGGCCAGGTCGATCTGGTCCTCGGTAGCGCGAGCGCGCTCACGATCAGCGGATGTCCCGCGAGTGGTCTGGGAGCGCCGCTGACCGACACGAGCATCTGCGGCGCAAGCTACACCGCAGAAAGCGGAAACCTGCGCGCAGAAACAGCCTCCCTCGGAAAGGCCACCGGGCCTGGGTCGGCCACAACAGTCAAGCTACTTAACCTTCCGGCCGGAGTACTCGGCGTCAGCTGGGTGTCGGGCGATTCAAGCCTGTCGCTCAAGCAAACGTACGTCACCGTGTCGTTGCCGCCGTCGCTCGCCATTTACGCAACTTATGGCGTTACGATATCAACCTCTGGTCTCGATGGCGGCCCCCCGAGCGATGCCGGTGACGGCGGTGACGCCGGAGCCACCGATGGCGGCACCTCCGCCGACATGTTTTTCTCCCTTGCAGCCGTTCAAGAACTGTCTGATCCGTCGAGCGTTCCCAACGTTTTCTTCGGTGCCGGCGCCTATGTCTTCGCCATTCTCGGAAGCCCTAACGTAGGTCCCGCCGTCAACGCCGACGGCTCTCGCAACGCGCAACCGGGCGCGCTGCGCGTCGTAGCGCTTCGTGTCAGCTCGCGGTGACTATCAATCGGCGTCCTTTCTGGTAACTCGCTTTACCAATGACTCGGCGCCGGAAATGGGGATTCGCGGGCGCTGTGCTCTCACTGCTGATCCTGGCGGCTCCCTTCGTCGTCGCCCGCGTCGTGGCGCATACGCTCATCGCACGTTCAAAAGAGCATGGCATTGCACTGACGATCGAAAGCGCCTCACCGTCGCTTCGCGGGGTCGTCCTCAGTGGGCTATCGGCGCGCGTGCAAGACATCCCCGAAGCAAGCGCCTCCGTCTCTGAGGTCGAGATACTGCTCCTCGGAACACGCAAGGCGCGCGCGAACGGGGTACGGATCGAAGTCCGCGGGTCCGCCGAGTTGCTCCGCACGCGATACGCCGCTTGGAGAAACAGCACGCAGACGTCGGCTCGCCCTATGCTCTTCGATCTCGAGGTCAGCGGCATCCACGCATCGTGGTCCGCCGCGCTCGGCCCCGACTCGCTGATCGAAGCGTTCGAAAGCAACGCAGCAGTCTCTGCGGACGGCAACCGGGCGAGCCTTTCGTCACTCGTACAGATCAGTTTAGGCTCCACCACGCTGCAGACGCTCTCGGTGAGCTACAACGAGAACGCGCGCCGCGCCACGTTCGTGGCCACGCCACTCGCGAAGGCACTTGCAGGCGCCGTCCTGCGCGCCGAAATCGATCACGAGCAGATCGTAACTTCGGAGATTACGATTCCGCGTGGTCCACTGAGCGCTTGGCTGACCGACAAACGCGCCCTCGGACACAACCCCAGCCTTGAAGTCGAAGCCAGGGTCGTTCTGACCCCAACCGTGGGACCGCAAGCGCGTGAGGGCCGTGCTCGCGTCGAACTGAAACTGTTCGGCGCCAAGTTCCAATCGGGATCACTTCCCATCGACGCGAGTCTCCTCATCGAAGCACGGCGCGCCCACGACGACATGATCGCCCTCGAACGTGGCGAGGCGGTCTTTGGGCCCATGCGAGGAGATCTGAAGGGCAGCCTCGGCATCGGTGCGCACATCTGGAGCAAGCTTGCCTTCACGGCGACACCAATCCCGTGCAGTCGCTTCGTCACCGAACGTCGAAACGCCACCGCCGGCAGCATCGAAGAGATGGCGGGCAACGTCACTTCGCTCCTCGAGGCCACAGGCATCGCGCGCATCGAGGGCAGCGTCGGCCTCGAAGCACAGCTCGACCTCGACCTTGATCGCAAGGACCGCGCACGCTTTCAGTGGAAGATGCTGGGCGGGTGTGCGGTCGCTCTTTTCTAGCCCACGTTACGGACCCGGCCGGTCTTGCGATCTCGAACCGCCACGATCGCCGTGAGAGCGAGTCCAACCCCGCACATGATCCATCCGAGCGTCATGCCTGGTGGTGTGTAACTTAGGGTGTAAACGCCTGCTCCTGAATTCGCACGCAACGCGAGACGCCCGGCGTCGTTGACGACCTGGCCGCGGTTAGTGGACCACCCACCGTCCCAGTTCTGCGTGGTCGACACTAACGCGTCGGTGGCCAGGTCGACCCGAAGCGTAAGCGTGTTGTGGCTACGGGCGACGACCTCGACACTCCCCGTGCCTTGTTTCACCCACACTTCTCCGCGGTAGGTCGGCTCGGTGTAGGCCCCAACCTTTGGCCCGCGCCCAATTGGACGTACAAAAACCTCTGGACATAATTCATCGTAGGCGTCGAGCAACGCAATACCGGCGCGAGATGCCGGGGTCATGGCGCTACGGCAGGGGTCCTTGGTGTGAAAAAAATGGTCGCGCTTCTCCCCGCCATAGGCCGTGAGTGGAGCCACCCGAACCGTCAACAGGGGAGCGCCGACCACGGCGCCTTCGGGCCATGGTTTCATGGGGCATCGGATGGCGCCGAGAATGCCGCTGCGCACGGTGTACATGTCCGCGGCCAGAGCGAGAGGCACAAGAAGGGTTGCCGCCAACGTGAGCCGCCGCCCCTTAAAGCGGGTCAACACAGAGGCCAGACCTCGCGACGCCAGAAGGGCAGTACAGAGCACCACCAGAAGAAGAAACCGCGAAGGAACATGAAGCGAGCTGAATAGGGGAAGTTTATGCATCAGCGACCAGGGTGCCCAGGGGGCAAAGCTCCCAGCGCTTACGGCCAAAAAAAGGCCAAAGAGGCAGGCGACCACCCGGGTGACGCCTCTGCCCAAGAGCGCCCCAAGCATGGCAAGGACCAGAGCCAGTACTCCGATGTAGTTCCCTTGCTCATGAAAACCCCAGTAGCGCCAGTCAAACGGCCTCTCCAACGCCTGATCGCGCCCCAACAAGGCCGTTGCGATCCCCCTGAGCGGGATCCACTCCGTCGACCCCACGAGGCGCGGCCGACGCTTAATAAACTCAAGAAGCGGAAGGAGCTTGGGGCCTGAAAACAGTACGAAAGGAGCCATCACCAAGCCCAAAATCGCAAGGGGCCGAAGACTGCGATTCAGCGCTGCCAGGCCCAGGGCATACAACCCCAAGAAAGACGCCACGCACGGCAGCGGGTAAATGCCGCCTTCGAGCAGCATCAGGGTCAACAATCCGCCACCGAATATGGCGAAAATGGGCCGCTCGAGTCCGCGTTCGAAACAATAGACGACCCATGGGATGTACGCTGCCGCAAGAATCCACAAGTGCCCTTCGGCCAAATGCAGCGAGTAATAGGTTGATCCCGCAAAGATGAGGCCGCCCACGGCGGTTCCGGCGGCTACGGCGCTCGCTTCGACACCCTTCACCGACTTTGCATGACGGTGAGCGAGCAGGGCCATTCCCAACGCGGCGATGTAGAGGTGCAGCGCGATCTCCAACCGCAAGGCGGCTTGGATCGGGAGGATCAACTGGAGCAAGAAGAACGGACCAAAGACTCGCGCGGCAGGATGGGCCAGCAGCGGGAGCCCACCGCATGTATAGGGATTCCAGTAGGGTTTTTCTCCGAATTCGGTCACCGATCGAGCGGCGACCTCGGACCACATCGTGTTTTGATCCCAGTCGTGAAAGGCTTCTTCTTGACCTGGCGGAGGCAGATCGGAGAGCGCCGCCGCCGTCACGAACGCCAAGAGCCCTAGCAGGGCAATCGCCATGGGCCCCACACGCCGAACACTCACGCGGCCGAGTGTACGTAGGCGAAGTGGGAGAGTAAAGCGCGAGCTCTGCCACGGGTGCACGACATGAACGTACGAACTTGACTGCCCCCTTTTTTTGGTCACCACGAGCGCGCGTCAAAAGCGGTCGGAGTGCCCTTTTGCTGTACGGCCGCACGCAATCGCTACGGCTAGACAGGATGTCATGTGGCTGTTCTGCGAAATACGAACAAATGATTGAGGCCGAGCTCGAAGCGGTGATGCCGCTCCAGCCGAAAGCCAAAGGGCTCGAACACAGCTGGGGTGTGCTTGGGGTCGAAGCCGTAATGCTGATCGGTTTCCATCCCGTCGAGAAACGCGAGGCGCATGAGCACGTCAAGAATCGGGTCGACGAGGGGCGATGGAACCGTGATCGCCAATCGACCGTTAGGAACGACCTGTCGCGCACATGCCTGAGCGAAGGCGGGTTGAGCGGCAACGGGCACATGCTCAAGCACGGCGAGCAAGGTCATAACATCGAACTTGTCCTCGGCCGCCAGCTCGGCCGTCGGAAAGGTTCCCCTTATGAAGCGCGCGCGTGAGTCAACGGTCACCAAAGGCGCGTCGGGATCAACGCCGACGTAGCGACCCAAGCACGACACGTGCCGCAGCAGGGCTCCGTCGGCGCAGCCCACGTCGAGTACGCTCGCGCCGGGCGCAATGTAGGGCGCGACCTGGCGCACGCGAAGGGTCTGGAGAATTCTGTCGACTCGTTTCATTGTTACCCGCACGGGTGAGGATAGAGCAGGATTTACCTTGTTCGACGCAGGCACGCCAGGCTTCGTGGGAGCCGCGCATGCTGCCCCGCGAGAAAGCCCCGTTTGCCAAGTTGCTCGCGGCTTCAAATTGGACCCGCCTGCGGCGCTGCTCTACAAAAGACACCCTCGGCGCTTTCGCCGATGTTTGCGAGCGTGATTCGCCCATGATCAACCTAGATGACGCGATCGAGCTAAGCATCGTTATGCCCTGCCTCAACGAGGCGGAGACTCTCGCGGTGTGCATCAAAAAGGCTCAGGCTTACTTGGCGAGGGCCGGTGTAAAGGGCGAGGTTGTGATCGGCGACAACGGCTCCACCGACGGCTCGCAGGAGATCGCGCGGAAAGCTGGGGCCCGAGTGATCGATATCCCAAGCCGCGGCTACGGGGCGGCATTGCTTGGCGCCATCGAGGCCTCACGCGGCGCGTACGTCATCATGGGTGACTCAGATGACAGTTACGATTTCTCGAACCTCGATCGGTACGTCACCGAGTTGCGTGCGGGTGTGGACCTGGTGATGGGAAATCGCTTCAAGGGCGGCATCAAGCCCGGCGCGATGCCGTTCCTGCACCGGTATCTCGGTAACCCGGTGCTCTCGTTCATCGGTCGGCTCTTCTTCAAAATCGACATTGGCGACT
>CAMBEV010000093.1 GCA_945865595.1 Nannocystis exedens
GATGCCGAGCGCCGCAATATCGCGATTGAGAACCGTCGTTGCGTCGAGGTGCGTGAAGGTCGTGGCAGGCGCTGGGTCGGTGAGGTCGTCGGCGGGAACGTAAATCGCCTGAACTGACGTGATCGAGCCCTTGTTCGTCGACGTGATGCGTTCCTGCAGCGCACCCATTTCGGTCGCAAGCGTCGGCTGGTAACCGACCGCGCTCGGAATACGACCCAGCAGCGCCGACACTTCTGAGCCCGCTTGCGTGAAGCGGAACATGTTGTCGACAAAGAGGAGAACGTCTTGCTTCTCTTCGTCGCGGAAGTACTCCGCGATCGTGAGTGCTGAAAGCGCGACGCGGGCACGGGCACCTGGTGGCTCGTTCATCTGGCCGTAGACGAGCGCGGTCTTCGAGAAAACCGTTCCGCCGGAGTCGAGTTTCGACTCCATCATTTCGAGCCAGAGGTCGTTGCCTTCGCGCGTGCGCTCGCCGACGCCCGCGAAACACGACACACCGCCGTGCGCTTTCGCGACGTTGTTGATGAGCTCCATGATGAGAACCGTCTTGCCGACGCCCGCACCGCCGAAGAGACCAATCTTGCCGCCCTTGCGGTAAGGGGCGAGCAAGTCGATCACCTTAATACCGGTGTCGAACATTTCGACTTTCGTCGACTGCTCCTCGAACTTCGGAGCCACGCGGTGGATCGGTGAGCTCTTTTTCGCGTTCACCGGGCCGGCCTCGTCAACGGGATCGCCCGTCACGTTCAAGATGCGCCCGAGGCATTCGGGACCGACCGGCATCATGATCGGGTTACCTGTGTCGCGAACGCCCATGCCGCGGACAAGACCGTCGGTCGTATCCATGGCGATGGCGCGCACGGTGTTCTCACCGAGATGCTGCGCAACCTCGAGGGTGAGGTTGTCTTTGGTATTCGAGATGCCAGGGTTTGACAGCTTGAGGGCGTTCAGAATTTTTGGGAGTTGCCCGTTCGGAAATTCTACGTCGACGACGGGACCAATGACTTGGACAACCTTGCCCGCGGTGCTTGGGCTTGTGTGGCTCGCGCTCGGAACGTTCATGTCTAAAACTTGCTCCTCATAGCAAGGCGCATCACAGCGCCGTCAGCGGTTCGCGCTCTATCATGGGCTGAACGCTAGTACAATGAATGCGCGCGCTCACTCATCAACGCTCGCATTACACGCGCGACAAACTTTCGCCTGCCGTGCTCTTGACCGGCGAGGGCCTGCCCCGTATCCGAGTAGGGCAAGCCGTAACCCGTGATTTCACCCGAAACCATCAACCTCGTCCGCGATCGTACTGACATCGTGGCGATCATTTCCGAAGCGGTGCCGTCGCTCAAGAAGCGCGGCCGATCGCTGGTGGGCCTGTGCCCGTTTCATCAAGAGAAGTCGCCGAGCTTCCACGTGAACGCCGACCGCGGCTTCTTTCACTGCTTCGGATGCAAAGAATCGGGTGGCGTCTTCGACTTCCTCATCAAGGCCGAGGGCTACACGTTCCCCGAAGCCGTTCGCGCCCTCGCGGAGCGCGCAGGCATCCCCATCGAAGAGTCGCGCGATCACGACACGCAAGCGATCGATCGCGCACGCAAGGCCAAGGACGACCTCTATGCCGCGAATCAGATCGCAGCGACCTGGTTTGAGCAGCAACTTCGCGAGCACCCTTTGCGGCAGTTCGCGATCGACGAACTCGCCCGTCGAGAGCTCAAGCCACTTGACGAAGTCGTCGCTGCGTTCCGGCTTGGCTACGCGCCGCACAGCTGGGATGGCCTTGCGCTGCACCTTCGCGCGCAGGGCATTTCGCCCATTGTTGCGGAGCAGGTAGGCCTACTCGCCCCACGCAGCTCAGGCACGGGACACTACGATCGCTTTCGCCATCGCCTGATGTTTCCGGTGATCGACGTGCACGGCAAAGTGATCGCCTTCAGCGGTCGGGTACTCGCCGAGCCTCCCGACCAGGTGACGAAGGGCGACCCGCCGCCGAAGTACGTCAACTCGCCCGAAAGCCCGATCTATACAAAGGGGCAGGCCCTCTTCGGCCTCTTCCAGGCGCGCCATCACATTCGCAACCAAGAGTGCGCGATTTTGGTTGAGGGGAACTTCGACGTCGTCTCACTCCACGCGCGCGGCATCGGCCATGTCGTGGCGCCGCTCGGCACGGCGTTTACGGGTGACCAAGCGAAGTTGCTCAGTCGGTTCGCACAGCGCGTGGTTGTCTTCTTCGATGGCGACTCGGCAGGCCGGAAGGCAACGCTTTCAGCGAGGGAATCGTGTCGTGAAGCGGGCCTCAGTGCGCGCGTGGTCAATGTCGCAGAAGGTAAGGACCCTGACGATCTTGTGCGTTCGCGCGGAGCAGCGCACGTGATCGAGCTGGTAAAGGGAGCGCGTGGCATGCTCGAGTTCCTCCTCGAGAACATGCTCGATGCGTCATTCTCACAAGCCGACGTGTACGAACGCGCGCATCGCGTCGATCGCATCGCGAAGTTGCTCACAGAAGAGAATGATCCAGTCGTGCGAAGCATGGCGAAATCCTATGCGGATCAGCTCGCGGGCCGGCTCGACCTCGGCGTGCGGTCCAACGAGGCGTTTCGTGCGCTCGAGCAACAGGTCAAGCGCGCGTTCGCCCAAGCGACACAGCAGGAGCGCGGCCCGCTGGCAGGTCCACTGCCACGAGAAGCCCGAATCAAGCCGCGCGAACCGGGTTCGGCCGAGAGGGCCGAAATCGTGGGTGCACTGATCGAATTCCCTGAGCTTCTTGACGACAGCGACGTGGCCTCGCACCTCGACCTACTGGAAGGGGCAGCGGTGACCGCGCTAAGTGCTCTCCGTCGTTCCACTTTTGTCGCACCTAACGGTTCGAAATCGCTGGACAGTCAGCTCTTTCTTCAGCAGATACCGGATTCGCTTCGCCCCTTCGCTTCGGCAAGGCTAGCGGCCCCAGAGCACGACACCGAAAAACAGGCGCGCGAAACTTTGATCAACAATCTTACTAAGCTACGAAAGCTGATGCTCTCACGCGAGCATCACGCTATCTCGCGCGAGGCGCACGCCGCCGAAGGCGATTTTGAACGCACGATAGAGCTGGCTCGCGACGCTCAAACGCGAGTTCGGCTAATGCAAGGCATCAAGGATTGACTGATTCAGACTCAGAGAAGCAAGAGGTATCGCGACGATGGCCACGAAGAACCGGGATCGGAACGGAAAAGACGCGGAAGCCCTTGAGTCAGGGAAGAAGAGCTTCATGACCTACGATGAGGGAGGCGACACCATGACGAATGACATGGGCGGCGACCAAATCGACGACGTCATGGGTTCGTTCGGCGAGGAGGACATCGAGATCGTCGATGCCACAACGCAGGTAAAGATCGCGCCGAGCCGCCTCGCCCAAGAGGAAGCGGCTGAGAAGAAGCCGGTCGTACGTCCTGGCGGCGCCAAGCGAGACGAAGACCTGGACGGAGGCTACTCAAAGTCGAACGATCCGGTTCGCCTCTACCTGCGAAAGATGGGTAGCGTCTCGCTGCTCACCCGCGAGGGC
The DNA here is from genome assembly GCA_945865595.1 of Nannocystis exedens. Taxonomy (GTDB): domain Bacteria; phylum Myxococcota_A; class Polyangia; order Polyangiales; family Polyangiaceae; genus JAHFDX01. The sequence continues at coordinate 3,536 of CAMBEV010000093.1, forward strand.
GAGGTCGAGATCGCAAAGCGGATAGAGGAAGGCGAAGTGATGGTCCTCACGGCCATCTTGAATTCGCCGGTCGCGGTTCGCGAGATCATTGAACTCGGCGATAAGCTTCGCAAACACAAAATTCGCGTCAAGGACATCATTCGCGACGCCGAGGACGAGAACGGCGAGTTCGACGAAGAAGAGGCGGACCGCCGCATTCTTCGCCTCATCGATAAAGTCAAGACGCTTGACAATACGAACCGTAGTCTCCACGAGGCGCTGCCGACCGCCGGAGTTGCCAAGAAGAAGTCCATCGAGGCTGAGATCGCGGACGCTCGTCTGAAGATGGTCGAGACGCTCGAGGAGATGCGCCTCAACAAGAAGACAATCGATCGCGTTGTCGCCAAGCTGACAACGCTGATTCAAAAGGTCGAGCGGGCCGAGGGTGGCGCAACCGACATCGAACGCCGCACGGGCGTCGACATGGAGTTCCTGCGCAAGGAGGCTCGCACGTCACGCGGTGACGCAATGGCGGAGCGCAAGTTCAAGCGAAAGCACGGTGTCACGCCCGACGAAGTGCTCGCGAGCGCGTCCACTGCGCAGAAGAACCTGCGACGCGTCGAAGAAGAGCTCAACCTCGATGTCAAAGAACTTCGTCGCACCTACGCCGAGATTCGCGAAGGTCAGCGCATCGCAGAGAAGGCGAAAGCCGAACTCGTCGAAGCCAACCTCCGCCTCGTCGTCAGCATCGCGAAGAAGTACACCAACCGCGGTCTTCAATTTCTCGACTTGATTCAAGAGGGCAACATCGGCCTCATGAAGGCGGTCGACAAGTTTGAGTACAAGCGCGGTTACAAATTCTCGACCTACGCAACCTGGTGGATTCGCCAGGCCATCACCCGCGCAATCGCCGATCAGGCCCGCACCATCCGCATTCCGGTGCACATGATCGAAACAATCAACAAGCTCATCCGCACCAGCCGTTACTTGGTGCAGGAGTTTGGTCGCGAGCCGACGCCAGAAGAAATCGCCGAGAAGATGGAACTGCCGCTCGACAAGGTCCGCAAGGTCTTGAAGATCGCGAAAGAGCCCATCAGCCTCGAGACCCCCATCGGTGAAGAGGAAGATTCACATCTTGGTGACTTCATCGAAGACAAGAGCATCATTTCGCCTGCAGAGGCGGTGATCAACAGCAACCTCGCCGAGCAAACCCGTCGGGTGCTCAAGAGTCTCACGCCACGGGAAGAGAAGGTTCTTCGCATGCGTTTCGGCATTGGCGAGAAGAGCGACCACACCCTCGAAGAGGTCGGGCAAGATTTCGAAGTGACCCGCGAACGCATTCGTCAGATCGAGGCAAAGGCCCTTCGCAAGCTGCGCCATCCATCGCGGAGCAAGCAACTGAAGGCGTTCATCGAGTCGTAATTGACGACTGAGGGGGAGTCGGCACCTCCCCCTCAGACTCCCCAGGCCGAGCACACGATATGTGAAGTCATCGCGAGAACGAGCCTTCGAGGCTCGCGGTCCCACTGAATCCTGGCAGGTAGAACCCGCTCCCGTGCTCGAGCGCGAGCCTGTTCGTGATATTGTCGAGTGCCACGCGGGCCGTGAGTTGCGGCGAAATAGTGTAAACGGCTCGCGCGTGGACGGTGACGAACCCGTCGGTGCCGCCTGGTGCAATACGGGTGTCATCGATGCGAAGCACACGACGCTGGCTTGCGCGGCCATTCGCGAAAACCTCGACGCGCAGTTTGGAGACCGGCAACAGCCAAAACCCTACGGTGCCCTGTACCGGTGGCAGGACACGTTCTGCAGCCGAGAGGCTTGAGCCGCTTGACTCATTGAATCGCGTCACTGAGCCACGTGCGTAGACGCCGCCCGTTCGTGGTGCCTCGATGCGGACATCGCTCTCGAGTCCATACAGATCAAGGCGTGATACGTTTTCGCCACGGACATACAGTGCACCAGATGGATCACTTTGTTGACCATCGACCGCCGTCTTCGCGAGGCCAATCGCATCGCTGAAGTGCGTGAAGAATAGGTAGGTCTCCGCTTGCAGCGGCCCGCGAGCCACCTTGATGCCTGTATCGACGGCGTGGGTGTGCTCGGGTTGGAGCGACGCGTTCGGCACTTGAAAACGGCCTCCGGCACGCGCTCCGAGGCCCGCGTAGTCGTCGATGTTCGGCGATCTGACGCCTCGCCCGGCATTGGCTACCCAAGCCATGCCCTTGGTTAGCTCCCAACTGAGCCCCATGGTCAGTGCGCCATCGAAGAGAGCGTTTTTAACGGCCGCGCCACCGAGCAGCGGCGCAATGCCTGGGCGACCCGGAACGTCGATCGCGAATGCACTGGCCCGACCCCCAATGTGACCGCGCAAGTTGCGAAGCCACCACACTTCGAATTGCGCAAACAAGCCCGCTTGGCTCATCGTGGCGCCACTTGGATACCTCGGCTCTGCGGCTTCGGACACGCCGCTCGAGACGGTCACTTGAGCAGCACTCGATGCGACAACCTCGTGTATCCCTTCAACACCGATGGTCGCGCCCACCGTGCGCTTGGCGTTCAAAAACCGAGCCTCGGCGCGCACCGAGAGCGCATCCACGCGTGAGCGTTCCGTGCGTCGCGGCGTAGCGGGATCGAGTCGCAAGCGGGTACGGCAGCTCGAGGCCTTCTCGCCGGTCACGCCCGGCACGCATGTTTCGTCAAAGTCGCGCCGAAGCTGTTCCTCTGCGAGCCGCTGCCAAGCAACGGTCAGCAGTGCGCTGTCGTACATGCCTCGCACCGGACGATGAACGAGTGTCGCGGAAGTCATTGCGCGCACCAGTGGCCCCAACGTTGCTTCTGCACGGGCGGGCTTGGACGGCGGCGGGGCGAAACGCGGGGTGACCTCGTCGTAACGCACGAGCGAGGGTCGTTCGCTCAGCTGCCCACGCAGCACGACTTCGAGGTGCGGCGTCAGGCGAAACCGCAATGACCCGTCGCCGGACAAGCGCTGGAACGACGTCCCTCGCTGGGTGTCAATCATCAACGGTTGATACGACGCGCCGGGCGCCCGCTCGAGCCCAACGTACGAAGTTGAGGCGGGAGTCAGCATCGAGCCACCGGGCATGACATCGCCCGAGCCGACGTAGGTAAGCCCAAGGTGGGCCGCCCAGTTCTCCTCGGAATGACGTGCCGCGATACGCGACTGTGAACCCACGGGGTTCGACGTCACTCCCTGAAACGCCATGATGCGCGTCGTAGGGCGCCCGATTGAATAGCCGGGCAGGGGCGTCGCCATTGAGAGCACGCCACCCATCGCGTCGCTGCCATGAAGCACAGACGAGGGGCCGCGGATAACTTCGATGGATCGAAACGAGAACGGATCGACGGTCGACAGAATCGCGTTGTTGGGCGATCGAAAGAGCGCGCTGTTGAGGCGAACACCGTCAATCAAGTGAACAATTTCGCGTCCGGCAAGACCGCGAAGATAAATCGTTCCTTGTCCAGGCGTGGTCTGCTGCACGCTTACGCCCACTTGCCCTCGCAGCGCGTCTGCGAGGCTCCCTGGCGAGGTATCGCGCACATTTTGTTCGGTCACGGTTGACGCCGCGCGTGTGGACGAAAACGTATCGCTATGCTTGCTGCCGCGAACCGTAATCTCAATGGGCTCAGCCGGAACCGCGCGTTCAGAAGGCGACGTCGATACGGGCGTATCCGCGAGCGCGTTTGCCGTCACGAACGCGGCAGCGTACCCCCAGCTGGATCGGCAGCTCAGCATGATTGCGACGAAGGGGATGGTACACGCGCGCGTGATCCAGGCTCCACTGAAATTGGGGGACCTGTTACCCTCCGTGGTTGAAACATGAGACGGGTCAATCGTGCGCACGCCAACGTCACTGCGCGGCTCGTTGCCTTGCTTGCGTGTGCCCTTGAGGCTTGCTCTTCGAACGATTGGGAGATCGAGGGGACGGTGCGCAGTGCCACGACGAACGACGCGGTGTATCGCGCGAAGGTTTCATTGGCGTGCGGCGCGCATGGTGCTCCTGACCCGCGCGACCTCGTCACGCAGACCGATGATGGCGGACGGTACAAGCTGGCGGGCAAGGGGAGCAATCCCACCGATTGCAGTGTGAAGATCGAGGAAGCCCGCTTTATTCGTCAAGAAACGAAACTATCGGAGGACGCGTTCAAAAAAGGGAACGTAAGCGGAAAGCGCCTCGTTCTTGACTCGACGCTGACCCCTCGGAAGTGACGCGGGTCAGCTCGTCGCCAGCCCACGCTTCAGCGCACTCATGTTTGCGCGATCAGCAACTAAAAAGTAGCCGGCAGCACTCACCGTCCATAGGAACTGAACTGCGTAGAGCAAGAACGTGAACGCAGCACCTTGCGCGAGAACAACGCGTTCAGGGAAGTACATCGTCATTCCCGCGAAAATTCCGGCCTGAAATACGCCGAGAAGTCCGGGAGGCCCCGGAATCAAAATGGTGACGCCGAGCATGCCCATGAGCGCGCAGCTTTCGCCAAAGGTGACGGCCGAGCCGTCCGCGTGATGCACGCCGCAACCCCACGCAAGAAGCCACATTCCGAGCGCGTTGGCGCCCCAGTAGAGCGTGCTCTCGAAAAGGAATCCGCCTGCGTCGCGCTTGTTGCCGAACATTGAGAGTCCGCCCGCGAACTTGTCAAAAAGGACAAGCAGCTTGTCTGTCAACTGGGTTGATACCCTGCCAACCGTAAACCGCAGCAGCTTGGTCGCAAAACTTCGCGCAAAATAGAACACCGCGATGCTGGCGAACGCAGCAACAAAGACACCGAGCATCACGAAGCCGGATGCGCGCACATTAGCGACGCTGACGATGCTTGGAAGGCCCACAACGTGCTTTGGCAGCGGGTCGAGGGTGGGCACAAAAATGAGCGCGAGAGCGAGCACGATCGATAGGTAAAGGCCGTCAACAATGCGCTCAGCTACCACTGTGCTCGTCGTTGCGGTGAGGGAGACCTTGCCCTTCTCGCGCAGCATCATGGGCCTTACGAATTCGCCGAGGCGAAAGGGCATGAGCAGAATTGCAGCGAACCCGATCCACGAAACCGCGAGAATGCGTCGCGGCCCGAACTCCCCAAGACCGCGGAGCAAGAAACGCCATCTCACCGCCCGGAAATAATTCATCGTGACGCAAAGGCCGATGTAGGCCGGCAGCGTCCACCACCGAACCTGCGCGAAGTCTCCGCCCTCGGGGAAGAACTTGAGGCCGCCTCTCATGAGCGTAAATACGAGGCCCACGGTGATGAGGGCTGACGCCGCGAGTTTCAACGGGTGGCGTCGAACAAAGCTCTCTCCGACGGCTTGAATCGGCATTGACGGGATTGGTTCGCTCACGCGCGATGACTCCGGACGCGGAAATGGCTCCTCAGGACGGTCGGTCTCATATGACGTCGACATGGCGATTGCAACCGGAGACGTGGCAGGGTGCGCCAAGGCAGGGGCTGGCTCAGCTGCCCTCACCCGCATCAGTGCCGGCGTCTGGTGGCGGAGGCTTGTCGCGCTCTCGGCGAGGCCTGGGATCGCCGTACTCAGCGCGCAGCTTGGCCGAGAAGGCGTTGAGGAGGGCCTGCTCATGGTACCCCGGCATCTCTTTCAGCTGAACCATGACGCGCGCGTTGTCATTCGCGCGGACTATCTCGATCGATCCGAGGGACGCCTTCGAGCCGCCCTCGGCGGAGGTGTACTCAAAGAGTAAGTAACCGGTTGCGTCGTCTTTCTCGATCAATTTGTAACCGCGATCGACACGAATGAATCGAACCGCCGCGTTCCACGTACGCTCGAAGCTGTACCCAGATTCGTAGGCAGCAGTCGCCGAAGCTTCGTGGATCGAAGTCGCCATGGCCCCAACCACGAGCAAAAGTACGCCAAACGCCGCGAGCAGCCACCGACGGATCATCGTTCTCGCGTAGCGTGACGAGCTGCGTTTGGCCAAACTATCGGCGCAACCAGACGATCTGCCGATGCCCGCCTGGGGCAAGCGTGCTGTCGCTGGTGCCGAACACGAGGGCGGATCCATCGTCAGTGAACTTGACGAACGACACGTTGTTCTGGCCTCCCGTGCTCGCGACTCGCGTGATGCTGTCACTGGTTCGATCTCGGACGTAGACATGGAGCACGCCGGCCGACACGCCGGACGTCAGGTCCTCGGCCGGTGAATCAAAGGCGACAAAACGGCCGTCAGCGGAAACGGCAGGGAACCAGCTCTCGCGGTCGCCTTGAACCCCGGCCGCCGACTGGCTCATGCGACGGGTTGTTCCCGCTGCGATATCGCGGGCGTACACGTCCATATTGTACACGCTTGGTGTTGCAAATTGATGCGACCAAGACATGAACGCGACCACGTGGCTATCGGCTGCGAGCGCAGGAGCCCAGGACAGGTGCGGGCCCTGCGAGCCATCTGTGGCGATCGACACGCGCGAGGTCGCCTGGGTACTCGGCGTGAAGGTGAAGGCGTCGCGCTCGCCGTTGGTGTCGTCTGAGACCAAGTTGGAAGCGACCGAATCGAAAGCAATCAGGTCGCCCGTACGCGAGATCGTGGGGTACGAGCTCTTGCCGTTTGCTCCGCCCCTGTCTGCGGCTCGACTTGCGAGCGTGAGGACGTTCGTCTCGCGAGCATAGAGATAAATGTCACCGTCGACGTTGGCGTCGTCGGGTGTGAGAGAGGCATCCGACTGAAACACAACGAACCGGCCGTCGCCGGAAATGCGCGCTTGAAGGCTCTGCTTGTCGGGCGCCCGTCCCGCGGAATCGCAGCTCAGACACGATAGTCTATTATCTTGACGGTCAAGAAGGAAGACGTCCCACGTCTGATTCGTATCCGTCGGTGCGAAGTTTGACGCCTTCGACGCGAATGCGACGTACCGGCCGTCATCCGAAATGGATGGGTCGTTGCTCAATCCGTCGCCCTCGACACCAAGCGGGCCCATGCTGATGCGTTCGGTGGTGCGCTTCGTGCGATCGCGCAGAAAAACGTCGCGTACCCCGGTGTTGTCGCCAGTGACGAGGTTGGTGGCCTCTGAACCGAACGCAACGAAACGTTGATCGCGACTGATCGCCGCAAAGACGGCGTCGGCATTACCGCTCGTGCCGTCGGTCGCGACGCTGATCACTTCGACACGTGGCTCGGTGGCGTCCGCAGCGCCTCCGTCGATGACCGCCGCCTCGACTGGGGCATCGAAGACGATGACCGAGGCATCAGCAGACGATGCGGATGGGGTGCCACAACCCGCGAGAGAAAACAGAACGCCTGTAGCAAGCGCCGCACCCCTCACCCCAACCCTCTCCC
>CAMBEV010000094.1 GCA_945865595.1 Nannocystis exedens
GAGCACTTCGTCCGCCTTGCGGCACGCTTCGATAAACGTGAGCTCGTCGTCGCCGAGGAGCAGCAACTTTTGGTTCGGGATCGTAACGAGCGTGTCAACGTTTTCGGCGAGTAGCGCGAGGCCGATTTCGGCGCGGCGCGAACGCTGGCGACCTTCGAAGAGGAATGGTTTTGTCACAACACCCACCGTGAGAGCACCCTCTTCGCGTGCCAGTTGGGCGATGACGGGAGCCGCACCGGTACCGGTCCCACCACCCATGCCCGCGGTGATGAAGACCATGTCAGCGCCCGAAAGCAGCTCCTTGAGGCGTGGAACATCTTCGAGAGCCGCCTTGCGTCCGCGCTCATGATCAGCACCGGCACCGAGGCCCCGCGTTACACTGGCCCCAATGTTGATCTTGGTCGGCGCCGCGTTCGCGTTGAGTGCTTGCGCGTCGGTGTTGACGACGATGAACTCGACCCCTTCGAGGCCAAAGTTGATCATCGTGTTGACCGCGTTGCCGCCGGAGCCACCGACACCAATCACCTTGATGCGCGCTTGGTACTCTTGCGTGTCGTCAGCAAAATCAATCGAAAAACTCATATGAATATCCTCCCGGATTTTTCGTTTATCAAACGCAGAAGTTTGGTTGCGCCGTTTTGTCGCACCTTGTCAGAAGGCGGCGCGAAGCCAGTTCCACAAGCCAGCGCCTTTTTTTGGAACGACGTCTGAGTGTTGCTGACGGCCTTCGCGGCGCGGAGCGCCTAAGCCTGCCGACCCTGTCAGGCCAGCCGGCGCGTGGTGGGCATCGCTGATCGCCTGCGCACCGTACTTGACGAGACCAACTGCGGTTGCGTACTCGGGGCCGTGAACGAGCTGGGTGATGCCCTTGATGCCTGTTGGTAAACCAACGCGGACGGGCATGCCGAGAATCTCTTCCGCGAATTCGATCATGCCCGGTAGCAAAACAGAGCCACCGGTAATTACGGCACCTGCAGCGAGTTGTTCGAGCATGCCGGTCGCTTCGATGCGCTGGCGTGCAGCCGCGAAAATCTCTTCGACGCGAGGCTCAATCAGATCGCTGAGCACGCGGCGCGCAGCGCGCCTTGGCGGATGCCCACCGACGCCGGGCACTTCAATTTCTTCGTCGTCGGCGACCATGCGACCGAGCGCGCAACCGGCGAGTCGCTTCAGGCGGTCGGCCTCCGCAATGGGCGTGCGCAGACCGTGTGCAACGTCGCTCGTGATGTACTGACCGCCAACTGGAATCACGCTCGTGTGGGCGATGCCGCCGTCAACGTAGAGCAAGAGATCGGTCGTCCCTCCACCGATGTCGATCACGGCAACGCCGATTTCCTTTTCATCGTCCGAAAGCACCGCTTCGGAACTCGCCAATGGCTGAAGCACCACGTCAGCCACGGTTAGGCCGCAACGCTCGGCGCATCGGATGACGTTCTGCACGCAGTTGGTCGCGGCCGTGACGAGGTTCACCGCGACACCCAGCCGTACGCCGCTGATGCCGATTGGATCGCGAATGCCATCCTGGCTGTCGACCGTGTACTCGCGAGGTATGACGTGCAGAATTTGGCGATCCGCATCGATCGGAATGGCCCGCGCCCCTTCGAGCGCTCGCTCGACGTCGGTGCGGCCCACCTCGCCGTTGCTTATGGCGGCCACGCCGTCGGAGATTTGCGAACGGACGTGGCTGCCCGCGATGCCCGCGTAGACCGTGCGAATCTCTACGCCAGCCATCGTCTGAGCGGCGTCGATCGCGTCGCGAATCGAGCGCACCGTCCAATCGATGTTCACCACAATCCCACGTCGTAATCCGCGGCAGGGCGATGTGCCCACGCCAAGGATCGTGATGCCATCGGCATCCACCTCGCCCACAACAGCACAGACTTTCGTCGTACCGATGTCGAGCCCAACGACAATTTCACCCTGCGAGTGTGCGTTGCTCATCGTATGCTCCGGATCGCATACTCAAATAAGTCTGGCCAAGAATTCGAAGTCGTATTGTAGGTCGAGGGAGGAGGAAGGCCTTCTCCACGGTTGAGGGGAGAGGAAGCCTTCCCCCCTCAAGCTCCCCCAGCAGGCGAGCTCGATCGCTGGCCTTCCCGGTGACGCGCGGGTGCAATTTCTTCGCCCCTCTCAGGGGTGTGAGGGGCGAGGAAATTGCCTGCGTTCGCGGCGTTCGGTCAGGTGGCTCACGGTGCTGGGCTGCGGCGCGTGGGCGGGCGCGTTTTGGTCACGGGTGGCCCAGACATCGGCCAACTCCTTCCCGCCCCGGTAGCGCGTACGCTCTTCAGACGCTATAACGTCTCTATGAAGACGCTCACGCTCACGGAGGCTCGACGCAATCTCACCCAGCTCGCCCGTCAAGCCATCAAGGGTGAGGATGTTGGGGTGGTCTGCGACGGCAAGATTATCGCGTTGCGCCTGGTCGAGGTTTACTCGGAGGACTACGCGCTCCTCGAATACCGTCTCACCGAAGAGGAGCTTGGGCGGACCGCGACCGCTATTCAGAGCGAGCTCGAACTCGACCGCCGACGTGGGCGCCTTCAAGACGCGGCACCCTCCAAGAAGCGTCGCACCCAACTTGAGAAGGCGCGCAGCTAGTCTCCTGTCACAGAGATTCGCCGGCATAATAAAGTCAACAAACATGACCAAAGTGCAGCGCAGATGCCTTAATTTCTGCGCCCTCACTCGTTGAGGGGCGCAGAAATTATGGCGACGAACTTCTGGGTCAGGAGACTAGGTGCCCGTCAGCATTCTCACATCATCTCGGTTTCGGAAGCTGCTCCTCAAGCTTTCCAGCCGTCAGCGAGGTGAAGTGGACCTCGCCATCGACGCCTTGAAGGGCGCCTTCGGCACCCCCCACGCGCATCTCGGACTTGGTATTCGCAAACTTGTCGGATCACTTTTTGAACTGCGCATCGGCCTCGATCTACGCATCCTGTTCTGGTTTGAGCAGGGCCAAGTGGTGTTGCACTTTTTGGGGACCCATGATGACGTGCGCGCATTCTTGAAGAGTAGAGGCCGGAAGTTACCTTGATACTCAGCGGATGTGGTGCGGGCCTGGCGGGCGGTCAGCGGCGGCGGCGAAGCGCGGACTCCTCGGCCCAGCCGGGGATGAAAAGCGTCAGCGCGGTGGAGCAATTCTGCACGAGGGGGTGTCGGTCGGCTGCGGCCGGCTCACCTCATTCGAACGACGACCCGGTCAGGGCGCGCGTCGTTGTCGAGCAGTACCAAATCTGCGCGATTTGAGCGGCGGTCGGTTTCTTCGATCACGCGCGCCGCCTGCACGAGCTTTCGTCGAAACGGAGGAGCACCGAGGCGCAGCGTAATGCCGTCTTTGCCTATGACCGCGCTGATGGCTTCGTCAGTCGCAAAGTGAATTTCTTGCAGCGGATACTTCCGCTCGAGAACACTGTCGGCGTAGGCCGCAGTTAGTTCCGATGCTTGACGAATAAGGCGTTCAGCTCCCGCGCGGTCGCGAGCAAATTGATCGGTGGTGAGGCCCGCAACGAGCGGTAATTCTTGCGGATCGGTGGGCTCGAGCGGCTTAAAAATCTGTCCCTCCGCCGTTGCCAGATAGACGCGTTCGAGCGCGACCATGAGCGCAGCTTGCCGCTCTTTGACAACGATGCGAATCGTGGACGGGAGTTGACGCGTGATCACGGCTTCGCTCAGCCACGGGTCCCTTAGCAGGGCGCGCCGGCATGCGTCTGGGTCTACGCGAAAGATGTTGTCGCCCTCCTTGACCCCCGACTCCATCGAAAGGGTGTCGGCGGATCGAACACGCATGCCCTGTATGTCAATTTTTTTTACGGTCAAGCGCGGTGACGACGTCGCGTAACGCCGGAGGCCGAGTGCACCCGCCGACGAGAGGGCACCCAGAACCACTAGGCCGAGGAGGAACCGGCCCACGCGCAGCCAATGAGGCACAGGGCGCGGCTTGGTGCACTCGCTCAGACCCGCCCCGTGTTCATCGGCATCCGCGAACGGCACGCTCGCCCGCGGGCGCAATCGTCGGTTGAGGGGAGGGGCCATGGTGACTGTGAGGGTCCTTCGCTTCGCTCAGGATGACCGCGGGGGGGTACTCAGGATGACCGCGGGGGGTACTCAGGATGACGACGTGGCGAGCGTTGCCAGCAATTCGCGGACGGATGCATTGATGTCACCCGCCCCAAGGGCAATCACCATGTCGCCCGGTTCGAGGAAACTGAGCAACTTTCGTGCGACCTGCTTCTTGTCAGGCACATAGTGCACGGCATGGTGGCCATGCGCACGGATGGCGCGAGCTAGCGCCTCGCCAGTGGCACCTTCGATTGGCGCTTCCCCTGCTGGGTAGACCTCAGTCACGATTAGGAGGTCGGCCTTGTTGAACGCACGCGTAAATTCCTCGAAGAGCGCCTGGGTACGGGAGTAGCGGTGCGGCTGAAAGGCGACGACCACGCGGCGATCGAACCCGCGCTGCGCGGCGTCGAGCGTAGCCTCAACCTCGGCGGGGTGGTGCCCGTAGTCGTCAACCAACAGGACGTCCCCCTCCCGGCCATTCTTCGTGAACCTAGGCGACCCCACGACCGCGAACCGTCGCTGGACCCCGCGAAACGAAGCAAGCGCTTCACGCGTGACGCTGAGGGGAACCTCAAGCTCATCGGCGACGGCGATCACCGAGAGCGCGTTCAGGACGTTGTGCGCTCCCGGCATGTGGAGAGTGAACTCGCCAAGTGACTCTCCCGATCGCACGACCTCAAACGTAGTGAGTAACCCGTTGAAGCGAAGCCTGCTCGCACGAAAGTCAGCCTGCTTTGAAACGCCATACGTGACGTAGCGCCGCTCGATACGCGGCAAGATCGCCTGGACGTGCGGGTGATCGACGCAAAGCACGTTCAGGCCGTAGAACGGAACGCTGTTGGCATGCGACACGAATGCGTCCTTAATACGTTCGTGGCTGCCGTAGTGATCGAGGTGCTCGGGGTCGATGTTCGTGATCACTGCGATCGTGGGCGTGAGCTTCAAGAACGAGCCGTCGCTTTCGTCGGCCTCAGCGACAAAGAGATCGCCGGCGCCCAGGCGAGCGTTCGATCCGAGCGAGTTGACGGTGCCGCCGACAACCACCGTCGGGTCGAGCCCTGCTGCGCGCAGGACGGTCGCAACCAGCGACGTTGTGGTCGTCTTGCCGTGCGACCCCGCAATTGTGATGTTGTATTTTACACGCATCAACTCTGCGAGCATTTCAGCGCGTGGAATGATCGGGATTCCAAGAGCCTGAGCTCGCATGAACTCGGGATTCTCACGCGCGATCGCACTTGAGTAGACCACCACGTCAGCGTCATCAACGTGCTCCTCCGCGTGCCCCAAGAGGATGCGTGCACCTAGGGTTTCGAGCCGCCTGGTGTTCTCGTTCGCCTTGAGATCAGAACCCGAGACATCGAAACCGAGCGTGCAGAGAATCTCGGCGAGCCCACTCATTCCGATACCGCCCACACCCACGAAGTGCACATGTCGTACCCGACCACGAAACATTCCTACGTTCGTACTAGCCGGACGAGGTCATCGGCAAGATCCATCGCGGCATTGGGCCTACCGAGCGCGCGCGCGCAACCCGCCATCGATCGAAGGCGCACCCGATCGTCAAGCAAATGACCCATTTGGTGCTCGAGCCAATTGGCGGTCGCGATGTCTTGGCGGGCCCATGCTGCGGCTCCGGCTGACGCGAGTGCTGCGGCGTTTTTCGCTTGGTGGTCATCGGCGGCTTGCGGAAACGGCACGAGTAGCGCGGGTCGCCCGATCGCCGTAATTTCGGCAAGGGTCACCGCGCCTGCGCGCGAAACGATGAGATGTGCCGCCCTGATCGCCGCAGGCATATCGTCAACGAACGGAATCACCCTCACGCGAGAGTGCCCGCCGTAGGCCCGACGCACAAGAGGTTCGTCCGCATCGCCACACTGGTGAAGCACCTGCAGGAGCGGAAAGCGGACGAGCAGGCCTTTCACCGCCGCCGGGGCGCGTTCATTCAACGCACGAGCGCCTTGGCTGCCACCGAGAATCAGCAGCTTTTGGGGATCGGAAGGTGGATACGTTGCCGCCAAAAATCCTGGGCGCAGTGGCACGCCGATCACCCGCGTCTTCGCAAGGCTCTCGCCGACTCCCGGATACGCAACGTACAGACGCCGGGCTAAACGTAACAGCACTCGTTGCGTAAAGCCGAGCACCGAGTTCGGCTCGAGTAGCGCGAGGGGAATGCGTGAGAGCGCAGCTGCGAGCGAGACCGGCCCTGCCGCATAACCACCAACGCTCAGCACCACGTCGGGCTTCAACCTCACAAGGAGGCGAAGCGCGGCGCCCACCGCTGTGCTGGCAGCGATCATGTTGAGAAATATTTTTGACGATGGAACACCTTTGAGGGGCTCAACCCGCATCACCTCAAGATCGAATCCCGCTCGCGGAACCGCGATCGCTTCCTGGCCACGTGCCGTCCCGACAAATGTAACTCTAGCTGCGTGTTTTTCGCGAAGCACTTGTGCGACGGCAATGGCTGGGTAGACGTGCCCGCCAGTTCCTCCGCCGGCGATAAGGACTCGCGTCAATCCACGGCCCCAAGCATTTCGGAAGCGGCAGCGGGAGTGGCGTCCTCACCTGCTCGCTGCTCGGCCACCCTGCGGGGCACCGAAATTTGTCGGGTGATATTGAGCAAGATGCCAACCGCCGCCGCGTTGACGAGCAATGACGACCCCCCGTAGCTCACGAAAGGCAAGGTGAGACCCTTGGTTGGAAGAATGGCAAGCGCGACGGAGAGATTGACCAGCGTCTGAAGTGCGAACAGCGTCGAGATCCCGAAGGCGAGGTAGGACCCAAAATCGTCGGGCGCACTCAGCGCCGCGCGAATGCCCCGTGCACATAGTACGACGTACACCAGCGACAGCGCGGCGATCCCGATGAAGCCGAGCTCTTCACCGACGATCGCGGAGACGAAGTCGGTATGCGCTTCAGGAAGATACAAAGTTTGAAGACCACGACCGAGACCAACGCCGTGAACGCCGCCGGAGCCGAACGACATGACGGACTGAAACGGCTGATACGCGAGGTCCTGCCGATGCTTTTCCATGTCGGCCCAAGCGACGTAGCGAGCCAAGCGGTAAGGCGAGTACCGAACCGCGAGCACCGCAAAGCCGGCCCCGGTCAAGATGGCGCCCATGATGTAGCCAATCTTTGCGCCGGCCATGAAGAGCAACGTGAAGGTGAGGAGCAGGAGCACGACAGCGCTTCCGAAGTCGGGTTGCTTGAGACAGAGCAGCATCAAGAAACCTGCAACGAGCAGGTGGGGAAGGAAGCCAACCGTAAACGACTTTACCCTGTCAGCCTTCTTCGCCAGCGAATACGCGAGCCAAATGATCAACGCGAGCTTGGCGACTTCGGCCGGCTGCACGTTGATGATGCCCAAGTGTAGCCAGCGCGCAGCTCCCCCTCCGCGGTGGCCAAGGCCCGCGATCGTGGCGATCAGCATCGCAATGACCGAGAAGAGGACCGGGTAGGTCAACTTGTAGAGTCGATGGTAGTCAATTTTGCTGACTATTGCGATGATGCCCAAGGCAGCGATGGTGTAACCCAACTGCTTCAGCAAGAAGTACTGGGGGTCATGGCGGGTGACCGTCGCGAAAATTTCGGAGGAGCTGTAAACCATCACAAGACCAAAACCCATGAGTGCGATCACCACGGCCCCAAGCCACTGATCGACGGGTCCGTTAATCGTCGTCTGTACGGGGGCGGCATCGAGGGGGGCGGCCAAGAGCGTCCGCACGTTGGTTCGAAGATTTTTTGTGAAGTTCATTGACCCTCCAACCGGAGCACTGCCTCAACGAAGGCGTCGCCCCGCTCCTTGTAATCGCGAAACATGTCGAAACTCGAGCACGCCGGCGACAGGAGAACAGCGTCGCCATTCACGGCAAGTCTGCGGGCGGCGAGTACCGCCTCGCGCATCGATGTCGCGCGCGCGGTTGGCACAGCACCGTCGATCGCGTGCTCGATCGCTTCAGCGGCCTCGCCGACCAGCACAGCACCGCGGCCACGCGAAACGAGAGCGTCAACGAGCGGCTGGTAACTCCCGCCCTTCTCGCGTCCACCTGCGATGAGCACGATACGTTCTTCTCGCATCCCGCGCACCGCAGTGACAGCGGCGCCAACGTTGGTGCCCTTTGAGTCATCGTAGTAGCGCACACCGTCAAGTTCACGGACGAATGTCGTGCGGTGAGGCAACCCCTGAAATGCAGCGAGCCTCTCTCGAATGGCCCCTGGGGCGACCCCGAACTTGCTCACGCACGCGATTGCCGCGGCGACGTTGAGCGCGTTGTGAGTGCCTTGAAGGCACCAAAGTTGACGATCGTAGGACTCACCGTTGCGCCGGTCGATCACCGCACGGTCGGTCACGTCAACGTCGGCGCCCGCACCGAATGTCACGCGCCTCCCTCGGCCACGGGCAGCCTGCTCAGCGCACGTCGGATCGTGAGCTGGCACAATGGCCTCGTCATGCGGGCCCTGGCGAAGGAACGCATTGCCTTTTGCGTTTGCGTAGGCCTGAAACGATGCGTAGCGATCGAGATGGTCCGGAGTCACATTGAGGAGCAACGCGCTCGTTGGATGAAACTGGTCGACACGTTCCATCTGAAAGCTCGAGACCTCGAGGACGAGAAAATCGAACGTACCGTCGACGTGATCGGAAACGGGCGTACCCAGATTGCCCCCGATGAACACGCGTTTCCCGGTGGTTGCGAGGAGTTCGCCGATCAGCGTGGTGGTGGTCGACTTCCCATTTGTCCCGCCAACCGCGATGATCGGGACGTCATCCGGGATGAAGCGAGTCGCGAGTTCGACCTCACCCCAGATCGGAACGCCCTCTGCCTCAGCGCGGGTGAGCGCCGAGAATGAGGGGACTCCGGGGGAGACCAGCACAAGGTCAACATCCTTAACCTGTTCAAACGCGTCCTCGCCGGTGACCAATGGGACGCCAAGCGACTCGAGCGTGTGTGCGTGGGATCCGAGTAGAGCGAGTGGTTTTTGGTCGAAGGCAATGATTCGCGCACCCTGCCGCAAGAGAAGCCTCGCTGCTGCCACCCCACTGATGCCCAGTCCGACAACCGCGACGCGCTTACCGGCGATCGAAGTGATGGTTGGGAAGGACATGGTGCGCTCATCTGAGCTTTAGACTCGAGAGAGCAACCAGGGCCAACAAAACGGAAATGATCCAGAAGCGGACGATTATTTTGGGCTCGGCCCAGCCCTTTTTTTCAAAGTGATGATGAATGGGCGCCATCAGAAAGACGCGCCTCTTGGTGAGCTTGTACGAGGTCACCTGAACAAGCACGCTCACAGCTTCGATGACGAAGATTCCACCAACGATGACGGAGAGAAGTTCGTTCTTGGTGAAAACCGCGCACATGCCGAGGCCGCCGCCGAGCGCGAGTGCACCAACATCGCCCATGAATACCTGGGCAGGATACGTATTGTACCAAAGGAAGCCCATGCCTGCGCCGACAATGGCGCCGCAGAAAATGGAAAGCTCGCCGAGGCTCTTCACGGACGCGATGTCGAGGTACCGGGCAATGACGAGGTGCTGTTCGACGCCCGCGATGCCGAGCGTCGCACCGGCAAGGTACGCCCAGATGAGATAGGTGCCCGCGTTGATCATGACCGGGCCGATCGCGAGGCCGTCGAGACCGTCAGTCAGGTTGACGGCATTTGAAGTCGCAACCACGACGAGCACGACGAAAGGCAAGTACACCGAGAGCGGGAGCACGATGGGGTGCTTCGCGAACGCAAGAAACGGGACCGAGAGGTGAGTGCGAATCGCCCACCAGTCCTCGGGCACCGCGCTCTTTGAAAGAAAGACGTAACTGAGCGCCGCCGCTCCGATCACAAACTGACCGGTGAGTTTGTAACGTCCCGGGAGCCCTTTGGAATTGCGCCACTTGAGCTTGAGATAGTCGTCGAGGTAACCGATGACGCCATAGCCCGCGGTGACGGCCGTCGTGGCCCAGACGAAGACGTTGTGGGGATCCGCCCAGAGAATGGTCGGAACGAGAACGGACACAATGATCAGCGCTCCGCCCATCGTCGGTGTGCCCGATTTCGCGTGATGTGAGACGGGGCCATCGTCGCGAACCACTTGACCGATCTGCTTGCGGGCAAGCTCGCGAATGAACCAGGGCGCCACGAAGAACGAGATGAGCATGGCCGTGATCGTGGCCATGATGATGCGGAACGAAACGTACCGAAGGACGTTCAGAAATCCGAGCCACTCGAAGCGAGTGCGAAGCGGAAAGAGCAATTCGTAGAGCATCAGGGCGCCTCGGCCGGTGTGAGCCCGGCCACGACGCGCTCGAGACCCATGCTGCGAGAGCCCTTTACGAGCACCACGTCACCCGGCCCGATCCAACGCTTCGCCGCGGCAAGAGCCGCTTCTGCGTCAGGGACACAGTGCACATGGACGCCCAGATCCTCAAGACGCTCGTAGGTATGACGAACCGCCTCGCCACACAAGATGATCCAGCCGGGATGCGTGTCCCGGATGAACTGTGCAAGCTCACGGTGACTTTCCACAGTGAGCGGACCGAGCTCCTTCATGTCACCAAGTACGAGTCCGATGCGCGCAGCCCCCGCGACCTCGACGACCATCTGCAGTGACGCTTGCATGCTGGATGGGTTCGCGTTGTACGTATC
>CAMBEV010000095.1 GCA_945865595.1 Nannocystis exedens
TTCGCACGATGAAGGGAAGCGAGCTTGCGGGCACAGAATATGTGCCTCCGTTTGATCTCTATTCGGCGAAGCAAAAAGTGGTCGCCATGCGATCGGGCGAAAAGTTGCCGGCGTACTGGCGGGTGATCGCGGCGGACTTCGTTCTCAAAGACGCGAGCGGCATCGTTCACGTGGCGCCTGCGTTCGGCGAAGATGACCACGTCGCGCACCGCAAGGAGAGCGCGCGGCTCGCGAACCCCGAGGAGGTCGAGCTGCTCTGCTCCGTGAACCCTGACGGCACGTTCACAGACGATTTTGAGCGTTACGCGGGCCGCTGGGTCAAAGATTGCGACAAGGACATCCAAGCCGAACTGAAGCAACGCGGCTTGCTGGTTCACGCCGAGATCTATCGCCACGAGTATCCGTTCTGCTGGCGTGCCGATAGCGATCCGCTCATCCAGTTTGCGCGGCCCGCTTGGTACATCCGGACCACGCAGTTGATCGACCAAGCGATCGAGAACAACCGCGCCATCCAATGGCTACCCGAGCACATCAAAGAAGGGCGCTTCGGCGACTTCTTGCAGAACAACGTCGACTGGGCGCTGTCGCGCGAGCGGTACTGGGGCACGCCACTCAACATTTGGATCAACGACGAATCGGGCAACATGGAAGCGCCCGGATCGGTGGCGGAGATCGTTGCGAAGAACGGCCACGCGTTTGATCACTTTTACGAAGCACGGAAAGCCGATCCCACGTTGAGCGAGCATCTGGCCGTGCACAAGCCGTGGATCGATCACGTGACCTGGCAAAATCCGGGCGAGTCCGGCACCTATCGCCGCGTGCCTGAAGTGATCGACTGCTGGTTCGATTCGGGGTGCATGCCGTTCGCGCAGTGGGGCTTTCCACACCGGGGCCACGGAGAATTCAAGCAAGCCTTTCCCGCCGACTTTATCTCAGAGGGCATCGATCAAACGCGCGGATGGTTCTACTCGCTGCTCATGATCTCTACGCTGCTCTTCGACGAAGAGAATCAGCGCGCGCTTGGGCTTGAGCCAGTTCGTCAATTTCCTTACCCATTCAAGACGTGCATTGTGCTCGGTCACGTGTGCGACAAAGAAGGAAAAAAAGAGTCAAAGTCGAAGGGTAACTACACTCCACCCGACGTCATTCTCGACCGCGTCCAGATGGACTTTGCGGTGGTGGAGGGTGCGGCTCAACCTGGCGTCGCACTGATGGGCCGAGAGGACCTCGAAGGGCTCGACGTTCAAGAAGGCGCGAAGCTCAAGTTGTACCCGCCGGGTAACGAAGACGCTGCTCGCACGCTCGAGTTGCGCGTCGACAAGAAGCTCAAGCGCCGTGTGATCGTTCTCCACGAAGGCGATCGCGACGCGCTTGGATTAACGGTCACCACGGTCAAAGATGTCAAGCCGGCTGACGTTCCGCGTCTTGCGGCAAACGAGCGCGTGACGGTAGAGGACACGGCCTCTTCCGCGCCTGGAGCCGATGCGTTCCGCTGGTTCTTCTACGCGTCGAGCCCGCCGTGGAGCCAGACGCGCCACTCGCTTGCGAACGTCCGCGCGATCCAGAAGGAGTTCGCGGTCAAGTTGCGGAACGTTTATTCGTTTTTCGTCATTTACGCGAACATCGACGGGTTCAACCCGCACACCAGTAAGGGCGGTGAGGCCGCGCGGAGCGAGCTCGACCGTTGGATCTTGAGCGAGCTCAATGACACCGTGGCGACGGTCACACGTAACATGGACGGTTACGATGTGTACTCAGCGACTGAACGGCTGACCTCGTTCGTCGATGCACTCTCCAACTGGTATGTGCGCCGCAGCCGCGATCGCTTCTGGAAGGGTGGATGGGACGCTGACAAGGCTGGCGCCTACTTCACACTTCACGAGTCGCTAGCGACGCTTAGTCGGCTCATCGCCCCGTTCGTCCCTTACGCAGCTGAGGCGATGTACCAAAACTTGGTCGTGCATCCGGCGAAAGACAAGCCCGTTGACGTTCCTGAAAGCGTCCATCTTTCCAACTTCCCCGAGGTCGACGAAGCGTTGATCGACAGCGCGCTCAGTCGGAAAATTGCTGCGGTTCGTGACGTCGTGAGCCTTGGGCTTCAGGTGCGCACGCAGCACAAGCTGAAGGTGAGGCAACCGCTCAGGCAAGCCCACGTGATTTTGTCCAACGAGTCGCTAGCTTCAGCACTCGAAGCCTCTGGCGACATGATTCGCGAAGAGCTCAACGTGCTCGCGTTGAGCTTCGTGCCACCCGACGAGGCGCGCCGGTTCGTCGACTACAAATTGAAAGCAAACTTCCGCACACTCGGTCAGAAGGGCCTCGGCAAGGAAGCCCAAGTGCTCAAGAAGGTGCTCGGTGAGCAGTCTGCTGAGGCGGCCTTCTCGCTCTATCGACAATTGCTGGCGGGTGTTGCGGTAGAGATCTCTGGCGTCGCGCTCGAGCTCGCGGACGTTGAGGTCACCTTCGAGACGAAGCCTGGTTTTGCCGCAGCTGGCGGGCGTATCGGCGTCGTTGCGCTTTCCACCGAGCTCGACGACGAGCTTCGCGACTTGGGTTTTGCGCGCGAGTTCCAGAATCGTATTCAGACGGCGCGCAAGGAGATGGGCCTCGCCTATACCGATCGGATCTCGATACAATTCGCAGGCAGCGCGCGTGCGGCCGGTATCATTGAGAACCATCGGACGGAGCTCGCCGCCGAGGTGCTTGCGACCGACATTCGCCACAACGATGCGGTTCCGCACGATCGGGTCATTGAGCTCGAAGGCGAAGAACTGAAGTTGCTGGTGACGCGCGCGTAGGGACGCGAGTGGTGCTACCGTGCTCCGCGAGGCCCGGGGGGGCTTCGGCGCGAAGGAGTCGAATGATTCATGCGGGCGACAAAGTCGAGTTACGTCCTGCGCTAGGGCGCGCAATACGGGAACGCTTACAGCACGACCTTGAGCAGGCGCTCAAGCGAAGGCCGGCGGAAGAGTCCGTGCTCTCGGGAGTCGTGCGAGCGCTCAGTCCGTACAACGTGAAACTTCGGAGCGCGGCACGTGAGTCGCTTGAGGTGCTCGCGAAGCGGCGTTCTTTTGATCGGCCATTGTATCATGTACTGTTACGAACAATAGGCGATCTCTCTGAGCCGTCGGCATGTGCGGTCGTGCAAGGCGCGCTGGGTCAGATTCCGACGGCCGGCTACTCACCACTCGCTGCTGCATGCGGTTGCGCGAACCCAGCCGTCGTCCAAGAACTTAGCAAGGCCGCCGGACGAGAAAGGGTCCACGCGGCATTTGCTGCGGAACTTGCTCTTGCCTGTCACACGAGCGCTCGCCCGGCTCACCTCGCTCACCTTGCCCCTATGCTCAAGGAGACACATCGTGTCAGCTTCTGTTACGAATTCTTGCCCGCTCTTGCGCGGCTGAGCGAAATACCGAAGGCCGTCGGGCCCGCACTGCGCGTCCTGCGAGCCGCCGAGCGCCACCTAGGTCGATGGCTTGCCCTCGCGGAGCTCGAGGTTCGTGCTGGCGAGTTGGCTGCCCTTGACGAGGCGAAGGAACGGTTCGATTCCGCAAGCGCAAGCGGCCGGGGGTCGTGGCAGTTGATGGTTTGGGCGCTTGAGCACGCCAAAAATCCCGCGCGTGATCCTTCATTGCTGCGCGTATCGGTCGACGCTGTGTCGCGCTTGGCCGAGCGAGCCGATCGCGCATCACACTTTGCGTTTCGCCTTGCTGCCGCGCGCGAGACTGCGGTTGAGCAGGTGTTGGGGCATCAGCTAGCGCGTCCGCTTCGTACTGCCGATTCGATTCGTGCCGCCATGCATCTGGGGCGCGACCTGGGACACTCTCAAATGCGCGACACTTTGGTCAAGGCTTGTGACGACCGCGCGCTTGACCCTGAGCTTCATGGGTTTGCGGTGGCATCGCTCTATGACGTGGGCGATCGCGAGGGAGCGCTTGAACGTGCTCTGGAGCTCGAGTCGGCACGGTCGCTGAAGTCTGCCGCATGGGCCTCACTCGTACGCTACAAGGCGCGTGAGCGTGCCTTCAACGGATGTTCGTCACCCGTGGTCACTGAATCGCGATACCGTTGGATTCAATGCGGCTGGCTCGAGTAGCCAAACTCTCCTTTGCGCGCTTCATGTTGGGTGCACTTTCCGCGGGCTCATGGCTCGTTGAGTCAGAGGAGTCAGAGGAGTCAGAGGCGTCAGAGGCGTCACACGCGTCTGAGGTGAGCGACGAGAGTCCGCTCGAGATCTGGGCCGACAGAGACGACGACGACTTCAACGGCCTCGCCGACGGTGCTCAGCCTGAGCTGCGTCTCGATCTGGCGGAGGCGCTCGCTTCGATTCCAAAAGGCCTTGAAGCTGGCGTCTTGCGCCTTGAGGGCGCGAGCGATTGCGCACGTCTTCTTGTGGAGGGGAAGCCGTTCCCATGGGGCAAGATCGCAGGCGCTAAGGTGCGTATTCAGGGGGTTTCTGCCTGCGAAGCACGCCTCGTGAGCAAGGGGCGAAAAGAGGTTCGGTCAACTAAGTTGATTGTCCGTGAACTTCACGTTCTCGATTCTGACGGAAGGCTCCTCTCGCCAACGCGCGATCACCTATCGCTCTCGCGGTTGCCTCCACAGCCGCCGAACGAAGTCGTTCCGTCTCCTGACAATGAGGACGTTCGATTTGTGGTGCGAGGGCCCAAGCCGCTGCCCACTCAACTGTCACTCGAGTCAATCACCTGGTTCGGTCAGCGTGTCGACGTTCTTAAACACGTCACGCTCGAAAGCGCTCCATGTCCGCCAGCACTTGGAACTACGGAGGGGCTCACATGCGCCTCGAGTGTTGCTGTGCGGCTTGCGATCGACGAGGTGGACCGACAGCACTCCATGTTGAAAGACCGTTCGCTTGTAGCCGAGCTCGGTGGTGCGATCGTCGCGCGCGTCGACGGGTTGAGGCAGGTCATGCGTGTCCTCGGGCCGCGGCAGGCCCAGGTGGGGCCGGCAGGGACGAGATTGCGGGCAACACTTCGACCCTTCGTGCTTCGCGTTTCAGCCGCCAGTACGCCGGCCGTGGGCTCCTCGGACGCGGGTGCGGTCGCGCAGGTGCGGGCCGAGCTCGCGGCCGCTGCAAGGATTTGGGCTCAGTGTGGAATTTCGTTTGGTGACACGCGCACGCTCGCAGTGTCGGTCGTCGACCCGCCGGTCCCACACCTTGTGGCGATAGGCGACGGCTCGGGCACTCCCGCGACGGGTGGCGAGATCGCATTGATGATCGATCAACACTCGGTTCACGTTCCGTTGCGCCGGGGAATGACGACGAGCGAGACAGCGTCACGCGTAGCGCTTGCGATCACGAAAGCTGGGTTCAGCGCGGTCGTTTCCCCTAATGCGCGCACTGCGGCGGGCGCCTCGGGAAGCGTCGACGTCTTGGTTCGTCGTAAGACGGGTCAAGTCCCAGTGCTAGCCGGCGCGCTTAGCGGAGGGCGCATTTCGACTGACGCGACGCTGGTGGTTGCGCTTGGCGCGGTCGACCTTGAGGACGGGCTCGAGCACTTTAGCGACGTGAACGCAGCAGCAGGCACCCTCGAAGAACGAAGTTTGCTCAAGGCGCTTGACGATGGAGACCCCACGACGATCGAGGTTGTGGTTGTGCCGTTTTTTTCGGGCGGTGGCCGCATTGGTGAGTCGTTTATCGCGAGCGATCGTTCGAGTCTTCGCAACATGGTCGTTACCGACCGAGCCGGCGTGCGGGCCCGCCGAAGCAGCCTCACCTTGGCGCATGAGCTAGGGCACGTCCTCCTCGACATGCCTGGGCACCCTGATGACTACGGCACCGATACCCCCACGCAGCTCATGGACTCGGATGCCTCCGATGCATCGCCATTCGGCCCACGGCGACTTTCGGTCAACGAGTGCCTTCGCGCGTATCGGCAGTCGGGACCGAAGAGCGGTCAGCCGATGTTGCGTGAATGGAAGCTTGCTCCCGTGCCGGTGGATGAGAAGCTGCCGACGTTGGTTAGGTAAGTAAGTGCGTTGATTGTCAGTTTACCTGACGATAAGCTCACGGAGCTCAGTGCCGCCAGCGTAGCCATAGCTGACGAACGAGTCGAAGCCGTACACGAGAACGCCGACCGGCTTGTCTGACAGCACGCGGTGGACGCCATCGTTCTGAATGCCGGGCAGAACATTGTCGGGCGCCGACTTGTTGGGATCGATCGTGGGAAACGACAACTGACATCGGTAAGTTACGAAATCAGCTGGCTTTCCGCGCTCGCTGTCAGACAGGCCATCGCCCGGAGCTTTTTCGCATCCATCGAGGGGGGCGCCATCCATGAACACGCGCGCGTCGGTTGGCGCAGTGATAATCACGAAATCGAACGCGTATTTGTCGGGCGTGAGGAAAACGTAGTCCGTTCGAAACTGTTCGTTCGGAGGAATGAACGTCAGGCTGGGATCGCCACCCGGCAGCCCGCGTACGATGCCAGCTGCGTCCTGGCTCGATTGAATCTGTGTAACAAAAACGGGTTGCGAGGCGACTAGCGTGAAGTTGCGCGTGGCTGTGATGGTGACGAATGCGCCTTCGCCATCGAGTGTGATCTTCTTGTTCGGCGCCGGTAGCGAAGTCGTCAGCTCTGTCTTTCCAGGAAGCACGCTCATCACGCGCACGAACTCGGGCTCTGCGACCGGCGTCATCTTGGCGCCAGCGGCGATCACGACGGCGCTGCGATTGGGAACCCGAGCGAGTACGAATTCTTTGCCGGCGGTGCGTAGCGGCGGAGACTGCTCTTCGAGGTGGTCCGCACAACATGAGCGTTCGGCAAGCGTAGTGAAGAACGGAGCGTCTGAAGCTTCGCTGCCGGTGAACACCGCCACCGGGCCAGCGGCATCGATCAGCGTGCCGGTGAAGTCTGCGTTGAAACCACCAGACTCGAGGTTGAGGACGTCGAACGCGTCGAGCGTGACTGTCGCTTCTTCGCCCTTCGCAATCCCATCGGCAAAGGGTCCCCCCGGGATGACGCGCGTCGCCGGTCGCACCTTGATAGTCGTCTTCTCGTTCGTGCCGACGATGGTTACAAAGGCCCGTAAGTCCTGTCCGAAGTTCTGACTCGGAACAGAGCTCGTTGCGATCGTTTGCGGCCACCCAGAAACGACGTAGGCGCGACCCGAGCCTCCACCCAGCGCGCTGCGTGGAAGCAACTGTGAAGCGTCGTTAGAGAACACGTTCGCGTTCTCGAGCGGGTTGAACTGGTAGGCAACGATAGGAACCGTCGACCGAACGCGGTACGCGGCGCGGGTGAGGGCGGTGCCTGTACCGGTATTGAACGTGCCGGGGGCCGAGCCGTCGACCTCGCGCGGGCCGAGCTTGAACACTTCGAGGTTGTTCGGCGTGATGGTCGCGGACGCCACTGTGCGGATGTTTGCGGGAGCACCGGGCAGCGCATCGTCTTGCTCAATAGTAACAAACGCAGGCACATTTGTGACCGCGTTCGACACAACTACCGCAAACTGCTGGGCGGCGGCGTTGGTGGTTGGTCCCACGTTCGCGTTGTCGAGGTCAACCGCCCAATATTCGCAGCCAACGTTAGAACGAGCCTTCTCTGCTTGGGCGCAAAGGTTGACGCAAGCCCCCGCCGCACACACCTCGCCTCCGCTCGAGTTACAAACCACCGTCCGTTCGTAACTGCTGCCGTCATCTTTGCATCGAAGTACGGTCGCGCCATCGCACTGCATCGCGGCAGGCCTACACGGCGTGCACGTGTACAAGCCAGGGGCGCAAGTGAGTCCGCGGCCTGCGCAGTCTTCGAGCGTCTTCCACGAACGGCCTTCGCAGCGTTCGAGTACCGCACCCGTGCAACGCATCTCGCTCGCCGTGCACGCGTCAGCGGCGCCGAGAGTGACGTCGCGATACGAAGGATCGAACCGGCAGCCGGCAGCGACCGCGCCCCACGCAGCAAGTGCGAGTGCGGCATGCCACGCAGCGGGTGCGACTGCGCCATAAAAGCGGCGCTGGCTCATTCGTAGTTGCTCGCGAACACCTCAGCGGCGTAGGCCGACCACGCGTTCGTGGAAAGTTGCCCATAGCGCAGCTTCCCGTACTCGAATGGATCGATGCGTGCGGTGTAGACTCTAATGTCCAGTGGTCCTTTCACGAGCGACACTTGAGCCCCCGCTGCTGCGAGGTCAGGAAGGTTAAGTGACTTGACCGATCCGGGAACGACGACCATCCATCCAACCAGGCCGCCGCCCGATGAGACCATCACGACCGAGAGATCGATCGTCGCGCTTGGCTCAAAGGAAAGTTGCTTGCCATTCCACTTCGCGCTGCTGGGTAACGTGAGTGTTGGAATGGGAAGAAAGCCAGCGACGGTCGCCTTGCTCGTTCGCACAAGATAGCGATTGAGCCCGCTTATCGGCAGGCTTCCGTATTGGCCGCTCGTGGCGAGCAACGTGAGCGCATAAGACTCGCTCGAGAGATCGTCGGTAAGCGCAGGCAACCCCGAGAAGCTGATGCTCGCCGGAGAGGGGAGCGGCGAGAGTCGCGTTGTTGTCGGCAGTATCGCAAACGCGTTCGGCCCCACGGTCACTGCAACCTGCGTTGTCACGCGGTCGGGGCCACGTGGCGTTTGAGAAGGCGGCGTGAGATCGAGCGCAAGGCCGTGGTCGAAGACGCTGCGCATTGGGATGGTCACACCCTTTGTGGTGGCCCCTCCAGCGACGCTTACGCCGCGCGCAACACCCATCACGTACGCGGTAAAAATCGGAGGGCTGACGGATCGGTCTTCAATTCCTGCGAGCGCATAGAGGGTTTGCGTACCGGTCAGCGCGGTGAACTTGAACGCGTAGCCGAGCTGCCCCGATGACGATGGGGTAACGGCTACGGTGTCCGACGGCAGATAGAACGTGTCGTTCGCATAGCCCGAAGCGGTAAATACGTAAGCGGCTTGACGTTCGGTTGTGCGCGATGGCTGAGGCACCGTAAACCAAGGGGCGCGTTTGAACTCGATCGACGGCCACACAAGTTCACCCGTTACGTCGCCCGTGAGGCGCGGTGTGTAGTTGCCCGTGGAACTCGGATCACCATCCATGCATTCGGGGGACATGATCGGAAAGAGAAGCGCGCTCACCGTTTCGACGGGTACATCCACAAATGTAACCGGCTGGTGACATTTGGCGGTCACGGTCACCGAGATCTTGGCGCCAAAGTTTCCAGTGAGTGACGCAACCCCTGAGGCACTCGTGGTGCCCGTGACGGCGGTGCCTGCGTCGGTGCCGGCGATGACGAGCGCACCCGCGAGCGGCGTGCCCATGGAGGCATCGAACGCGAATACGTTCAGCTGTCCGGCGAGCGCAGCACCCGACAATCCCCCGCGGTAGCCATCGGGACCGTCGCCATAGACGTAGGCATCGCGTGCTTGGGTAGCCGTGGCGCCGGTGGTGACAGTGACCTCCTTGCTGCCAGCGGTGTTGGCGGGAGTGGCACACGAGAGGTGCGTTTTGTCTTCGACCGAGACGCTCGCGCACGGCTTGCCGTCGATGGTTACAGAAGTTGACGAATCGAACGATAGGCCGTCCGCAGTGATGCGCACCCGCGTCCCTCCAACGGTTGAGCCGCTCGCAGGCTCGACGTAGAAGCTGTCGTAGAAAAACGCGTCGTTGACTTTGCGCGTGTGTCCAGAACTTGGGTCCGTGATTGAAATCGACGCGAGACCGCCCTTGCCCGCAGGCATGATGACGGTCGCGCGCTGGGGCTCGCTTGCGGTGACGTCGGTGCTCTGAACGTCAACATTGTTGACGGCGACTTTCAGATTCGAAGGAAATCCGCGACCCGTCAGAAGCACGCGCGTCCCGCCATTGAAGGGCCCGTGCGAGGGCGTCGCTCCGAACAAGTCAAACGCCAACGACGCGCCGACATCGCCGCGAGCGTCCGCACCGGCATCGCCGGCAGCGGGCCCGATCGCGCCTGAAGGCCCCGCATCGATTTCCGGGATCGTCCCTGACGAGCTCGGTAAACAGGCCAAAAGCCACAGCGCCGCAAAACCTGAAAGAGCCGCAAAAAGCCGCATGGGCGGAGCGTATCCCGATGCGGATGGGCTGGCGACAACTGCGCGTCATGACGCAATCGTTCAGCTCAACCAGAATCGCACCTTGCCGGTTACCTACCGTCGGCTACCTTTTGCCGATGCTCGATCGATTCAAGCCCAAGAAGAGTCTGCGCGCCTACATGAAACAATACGGCGAGGAGCACCAGCATCCTGGCACGAAGATCACCCACATGATCGGAATCCCAATGATTCTGGCCTCATTTCCAGCGGCGGTCGTTTCGCCACCGGTGGGCGGAGCGCTCTTCGTTGGCGGCTGGGCGTTGCAATTCATCGGGCACGGCATGTTCGAAAAGAGCAAACCGTCGTTCGTCAATGACCCTTACTATCTCGGAGTTGGGGCTGTTTGGGTCACGGTCGAATACATGGAGCTCCTCGGGATTCCGATTCCTGAGGCGCTGCAACCTGGGGTTGAGGAAGCGCACCTTACGAACGGTGTCGGGGCGTCTGCGTAGCCAGAGCCAGGAGCGGCACTAAACTGCTCTCCACGGGTGGCCGTCTACTGGGTGAGCGCGCACGATGGCGCGTAGGGAGGTTTTCACATGAGCGTCCGCGCTATGCCCGCACTCTT
>CAMBEV010000096.1 GCA_945865595.1 Nannocystis exedens
GACCACGGTTAGGAACTGAACGATCAGCTTCGGATCCGGGATATCGGCTCCGATGACATCCCAAAATCCGCCCAGCAGGATCGCGGGGATCACGCATCCCGCGATGGAAGTAACAATGGCCAGCCACCAAGCCCAACGCTTCAAAGTCAGCAAGCCCCAGACCAGGAGCAGCGGCAGTGCGACGTCCAGGAAATCGGAGTATGCGCTCGGATCACCCGCCAGGAACGCCGGCAGTGCGCTCACCGTAAACCGCCACGCGGCCATCAGGAAGAACAGCAGCGCGGCGATCCTGACGGATACCGGTGTGCTGTGTGAGGCAGCCAAAGTCATTGTCCTCCCCGCTAGTTGTGTGGACCCAGCCTTTGCAGGACATTGAACAGCACGGATCGGGCAGTGTCCAATAATCCGGGGCTCTTCGGTCCAGGAAGGAAAGGAACTGAGCCGAGTCCTGCCGCGTAGGCCGAGAAGGCCGTCTATTTTGGTCAATCTCCGACATGTATAAACTTGATTGCCTCCTCGCACTGGCTAAAGGAGCCAGCCATAGTCGACCGACTCATTCAGCAGTGCGTATTGCGAGTGCTGCAGCCGCGAATCGATCCGAGCTTCTCTCAGCACAGCTACGGCTTCCGGCGTGGAAAGCGAGCGCACGACGCAGTGCGAGCGGCGCAACGCTTTACTCAGGAAGGCCGCCGATGGGTGGTCGACGTGGATCTCGAGAAATTCTTCGACCGCGTCAATCACGATGTGTTGATGGGCAAGCTTGCGAAACGGATCGCGGACTGCCGCATGTTGGGACTCATCCGCCGCTACCTCGGAGCCGGCATTATGGCGTCGGGCGTGGTGATGGAACGGCAAGATGGAACGCCGCAAGGTGGACCATTCTCGCCGGTGCTTGCAAACGTGCTTCTCGATGAAATCGACAAGGAACTTGAGCAACGCGGATATGCGTTTGCTCGCTACGCCGATGACTGCAACGTGTACGTGCGGTCGAAGCGAGCGGGTGAGCGCGTGATGGGTACGCTTCGGCGTATTTACGGGCATCTTAAGTTACGAATCAACGAAGCGAAGAGCGCTGTTGCACGTCCGTGGGACCGCAAATTCCTTGGCTACAGTTTCTGGTTTGCCAAGGGAGGTGAGGTCAAACGACGCGTTGCGAGCAAGGCCCTCGTTACGATGAAAGACCGTGTCCGCGACATCACAAAGCGGAAGGCCGAAGCGCAAGCCGCCGAAGCGAGAAAGAAACTTGACGAACGAGCACGCAGCGAAGCGGTATCCGTACCTCTTTGGCACCGACAAGGGGCGCGCATCCAACGGAGATATCGTGCACGCTCGCCAACCCAAAGCTGGGTGCATCGTGGGAAGGCACGTCGAAGGGCTCTCACGATCTTCGATCGCACAGAAACGCAGGTGAGGTGTACCCTTTGTGCGGTTGAGCTCCCCAATCCCCGTGTCAGCTCGCTCCGCCGTGCGAGCGCGATTGCCTTCTCGTGGCTGGCCGGTGCTCGACTGGCCGCAACGGCGCTTCCGCGTCGGGCAGCCTCTCCGCTTGGACAGCGCATGGCCCGTTGGCGAACGCACGACCGCCGACTCCGACGATGCGCTCTTCGTGACGGGCGACGCACTCGATGTCGTGGCCAAATTGTTCGGTCATGGTTACGAATCGAAGGCCAAGGTTGTCTATCTTGACCCGCCGTTTTTTTCCCAAGAGGACTACGTCCACGAAGCGCGTCTCGACGGCCACGCGGATGGCCGGGTCGTGCGCACCGACGCTTTCCAAGATCGTTGGGGCGCAAGCGACGCCGCGCCTTATCTCGAGATGCTCGCGCCGAGACTTGAAGCGGCCGTACGGCTGTTGCGGGCGGATGGAACGCTTTGGCTGCACCTCGACTATCGCGCGGCTTACTTTGCGCGCCTCTTGCTCGAAGAGATCATGGGACCCCGTGCATTCCTCAACGAGATCGTGTGGCGGCGGGCGCCCAACCTTGGCCGTCAAGCGGCGAGCCATCAGTTCGGGCGCACGCTCGATACGATCCTGGTCTACGGAGGGCCCGACGCAAAGTTGGTTCCCCCAACGCGGCTCGAACCCATCGAAGCCGCCGCGATCCGGTTCGACGACGAGGGCCGCCCATTCACATCAGCTCCGCGTGGGGACTACACAGACGCGTCGGTCGCCAAGCTTGCAGCGGAGGGTCGCGTGCACACGTCGGCGTCCGGCAAAGTGTACATCAAGTATTTCTTGGTAAAGAATGCTGACGATGTGTGGTGCCGTGAGCGTCGCATCGATGCGCTGTGGACGGACATTCCGCCGCTTCGCCACGCCGCGGCTTCAGAGCGCACGGGTTATCCAACGCAGAAGCCTCTCGCGCTGCTCGAACGCATCATCGCTGCGGCGAGCGATCCAGGGGACCTCGTCATCGACCTCTTCGCGGGAAGTGGCACGACGGGTGAGGCTGCGTATCGGCTCGGAAGGCGCTTCGTCCTGGGTGATCGAGGCGCCGTTTCGCGTGCGACCGCTCGTGCTCGGCTTTGGCGTGCCGGCGTCCCGCTAAAGATTATTCAAGAAACGGAACCATTGGGCTACCAAGCTGCCATCGCTTCGGTCGAACGTCTCGGCCTGCTCAGCCGTAGGGTTATCCTGTCTGCCCCGAAAGACCCGCTCGCGTGGGCGGTCGGTGGGATGGACGGCGATACGTTTGTGATCCACTGGCACGCGGAGCGTAAACTCGGCGTGCGAGGCAAGGGTATCGCGATGGAGTCCCCTCCGATCGAGGTCGGCGGACCGCTGGTTGTTCGTGCCTACGCTGACGACGGCTGTGTGTGGCAAAGCACCCTCGAGGCAAGTGCCCGATGATTCTCCGCGATCCAGTGCACGGCCTCGTGTCGTTCGAGTCTGATGAAGAGCGGATTATCGAGCGATTGATCGACACGCCCGAAGTGCAGCGCCTCCGCCGCATTCGTCAACTTGGTGTAACATCGTACGCATTCCCAGGCGCCGAACACACGCGCTTCTCTCACGCCATTGGCGCCGCGTTTGTGATGAAGCGTCTGCTCGCGCGCCTCCGCCAAATCGAGGTCGAACTGCCCGTGGCACAGCGCATTACGAGCGAGTGTGCCCGCGACGCACTTGCCGCGGCGCTGCTGCATGATGTTGGGCATGGACCGCTCTCGCATCTCTTCGAAGACGCGATCCCCGGCGGCGTTCATCACGAGGCATGGACGGCGCGCGTGGTCAGCGATCCTTGCACAGGGGTGCACGCCATCCTTGCGGCCTACGATCCCCAAATGCCCGCACGCGTTGCTGATCTCGTGCACGGTAAACACCCTTTACCGTTTCTTGCCAAGGCCGTGAGCGGCGCGTTCGATGTCGATCGCTGCGACTACCTTCTGCGTGATGCTCACGCGACTGGCGTTCGGTATGGCAACTACGACCTCGACTGGCTTTTGCGCAGCCTACGCTTCACCCCGAGCCCCAACGGTGAGCCGCCTTCGCTCGCGATCGACGGCGCCAAGGGCCTGCCTGCCATCGAAGCTTTCATGCTTGCGCGGCTCTTTATGTTTCAGCAAGTTTACCTTCACAAGGCGACGCGCTCGACCGAGTGGATGATTCGTACGATTCTCCGTTACGCATCGAAGCTCATCGCGAGCGGCGAAGCGCTCCCCAATGTCCCTCGCGCGATTGAGTGTGCGGCGCGCGGACAGGAAGTACAATTGCTTGACTATCTTGAGCTCGACGATGGCGTGCTTTGGGGCATGCTCCACGCGTGGGAGAGCCATCCGAACCGCACCCTCGCTGATCTCTGCGGCCGCGTGCGCAAGCGATCGCTCTTCAAGACGATCGAGCTTTTTGGCGAATCCGCGTCAGAGGGGGGTCGCCATGGGGCCCACGCACGCGCCAGAGAGATCGCGGTCTCGCGCGGGTTCGACGCCGATCTCTACGTGGGCCTCGATCTCGCGACCGTGACGCCGTTTGCAGACGAAGGCGATGAGCCGCTTCTCGTCGTGTACCAAAAGGGGCCCGCGCGCCCGCTGCACGAAGTTTCCTTCTTGCTCGGCCGGCTGCGCGATCAATTGCTTACGAGAGCACGCCTGGTGGTGACACCAGAGATTCGCGAGGAGGTCGTCCGTGCGGTGGGCCTCTAATGTCGCGCTTGCCGTGATGGCGAGTGCTTCGCAGGGTGCGTTGGCCCATTCGCCTTCCGAGAGGCCGCCGCGTTTAGAAAATGTCGATACGTCATACGGACGCATCGATGGCGATTTCGTCTTCGCATTTTCGAGCGGTGTGTCGCTTGCGGCTCGCGGTCCGAGAGGTGCTGTCGACGTGCGCGCGCGATTTCTCGACGTCGCAGGTCTATTTGTAACCTATGAAGATGCATTCGGCGGCCCGTCAGAGCCGAGGCGCGTATTTTCAGCGGGTGCCGATCTGCGGCTCGTTTACCTCGCGCGGTGGGTGCAAGGCTGGCATTGGGGCAAGGCGTATGCAGACCTCTTGGTCGATTCGTTCAGCATCGAGCTCGGTGCTGCATGGGTGCAGCCGCAGATCGCCTCGAATCTGTCGCGAACGCAGTTACATTTTGCGTTCGGGCTCGAGATGCCGATTTTGCCGCGCGCGTCGGGTCCGTGGCTCGGCCTCCGTGGTGGCCTTCGTTGGAGCGACGACGCGCTCGCTCAGGCGCGAACAGAGAGTCCCCTCGACCGCGCCGGCTTCGTGATGTTCACCGTTGGTTGGCACCAGGTTGTCGACACCGGTTTGGTCGGTGGCTATTCGGGGAGGCGGTAGTGGGTACCCTGCGATACGGGCTCGTTCTTGCGCTTGGATCGGTCGCGCCGAGCGTTGCGGCGCAGGCGCCTGCCCGACAGCCAGCCGCTACGATCTCGACGACGTTGCACCCTACATGGATCTGGGCGCGTCCGCGGTTGGACCAAGGGTCGATGATCGGCTTCTTTCGTCCTGGTCAGCGTTTGCGAAAAAAGGGCGAAGCCTACGCGGGCAAGGACATGCAACCGTGCGGTGGCACATGGTTCGAGGTTGAACCTGCGGGCTTTGTTTGCGTCGGGCGTTTCGGCCTGACCGAGGAACTCGACGCACCCCAAGTGACAGCGGCCACGCAATGGCCTCCCAAGCTTGCAGCGTTGCCGTTTGCGTACGCTGCGTCCTGGGGCACCCCCCTGTACGGTCGCGTGCCGTCGGAGAAGGAACAGCGGGAGGTCGAGGGCAACGTCGCCGCGTGGCAAACGCGCGCAAGCTCGCTCCGTGCCAAACTGTCCGCCGCGGGCATGCCGGCGCCACCCGAATTCGCGATCGACCCTACCGCGATGCCCTCGTTTCTTGAGAAGGGATCGCCAGTTCCGGCTCTTCTTCCCGGTCTCGAAAAGCACGTCGCGCTACGTGCGGGCTTTGCCGACGGCACGCGTCGCCTTGCACTGCTCACGTCATTCAAGAGCGGAGAGCGCGCGTTCTACCTCACGAGCGAGCACCTGATCGTTCCCGCCGATCGCGTGCAGCCCGCGCGGCCTTCCGAATTCGGGGGCACTCTGCTCGCAGCGCCCAATACAGAGGGCGATCATTTGCCACTCGCATGGGTACGCTTTCAAAAGGTGCCCGCTGCTGTCTATTCCTACGACGGCGAAGTTGTGACCAAGACCGAAACAACGCTCGCGTACCACGCCCGGGTGTCGCTCGCCCCGATCGACGTGGCCATTCGTAGCCGGCGCTATTACGAATTGAAGACCGTGCCCGACGGGCTCACGCCGGGTCGATATCTGATCAAGGCGAGTGACGTTTCACGGGCAGACGCGATCGCTGCCCTACCCAAAGGGATCACCGAAAGTGACGTTTGGGCTGACGTGAGCCTGTCGCGCCAAACGCTCGTGCTTTACCGGGGCCTTGTCCCTTTCTACGCGACGTTGGTTTCCACAGGCTCAGGCGGCAAAGGCCACGTCACGCCATGGGGCACCTACCGCGTCTACCAAAAGCACTGGTCAAGCCGCATGAACGGCCCAGCGCGACCCTCAGAAGGCCAAGGTGACCCCGGCGATAAACCCTACAACTACGACGAGGTTCCCTACGTGCAGTACCTCGTCGGCGGCATCGCGATTCACGCGGCGTGGTGGCACGATGGCTTCGGCACGCCCCGCAGCCACGGTTGCATCAATGTCGCTCCGCGCGACGCGCTCTACCTGTTCCAGAACCTAGAGCCCAAGCTGCCCGAAGGCTGGTACGGCATGGCACCTGGTCGCGCCGGCTTGCCGCTCGGCTCGTGGGTGCACATTCACGGGTAGTGTAAACTTACTTTACGGCAAGGGCTGCCATGCGCGCGGCTCGTCCAACGTCACAGTTGCTCGCGTTGCGCCGCATCGCGTGGAGCACCTCGAGCGATGCCGTTGCAACCCCGGCGGAACTCGGCGTCATGGTCAGCTTACGGCGCAAGACAACATGGTCATCGGCGAGCCGCAGAACCGCGAGCCGCACTGGGTGCTCTTCTAACTGTAACAAAGAAAGATCTGTTTTGCCCGCACCGGCCTCTTCATCGAGCGCGACAAGGAGATATTGTAACCGGCCGAACATCCTTCTTGCTTCGGCGAGTTGTGCCGCTTCGGCTTCCTTGAAACGCCACTCCAAGAACTCGATTCGCTTCGCCGTGATCGTCTCGCGAACCTCCTCAACGAACGGAGCCTGGAGCGCTTCGGTCTTTCGAAAGAGCCCGCCGATCGGCCAAATGAGGGGCTCGCCCGCCTCTTTCGGCTCACCGCTTGCGAAGCATGACGCGAGTGCGTCGCGCTGCGCCTCACGCGCACCCGCTTCCACGCTCTTGGTAGACTGCGCGTCCGTTAAGTGGAGACGCACGTATGCAAAGGTCCCTGCCGCGAAGTCAATGCGCTCGGAAACGTCGCCGCGGTACGCGCCGGCCTCGCTTGGGATCCACGCCGCGGCCTTCGAAACGAGCGTAGCGTAGTAGCTCCCGAGGCTCGATCGTACGTGCTCTTGACGGTCGAGAATCGCGTTCTTGCGCTTCTCGAGCTCGCGGTTCGCGAAGAACATGTTGGCGAAGTAGAGCGCGGCGGTCATCCCGACGACGGTGAGGAGCACCTTCGGCTTCAGAAAGCGAAGGCCAATTCGATCTTCTCGGCGCTCGCCCTGCAGACGGTTGACCGATTTGAGGCCTCGCCCAGAGTTCACTTGGCCAGAGCTCACTTGGCCAGAGCTCACTTGGCGTGTGGCAGCGTGTCGACCATGAAGCTGACGTTCGGGTAGCCCGAAAGCGCGGCGGTCTGGAACACACTCTTGACGACAAGCGCGGGGACGTTCTGGTCGATCGTGAGAACCACAACGCCAGGGAAGGGCGTCTCTTTGCCCTTGATGCTGATCCACATTTCGCGCTTCTGCTTGAGGATGGTCCGGAGCTCTTCGATGATCTGCAAGCGGTCAGCCTCGATGACGCTACCGACGTTGCCCGCTGAGTTGCCGTCGACCAAAATCTGCCGGTCCGTCACGGCCACGACGGGAGCGTCGAGCATGTCCATCACATTTTCAGCCTTTGGAAGCTGGATGCCCTTCGGCATGCCGATTTCGCCCGAAGCACTGAAGGACATCAGCAAGAAGACGACCGTCACGACCAAGAAGTCGATCATGCTGGTCAGCGAAAGACTTGCGACGACGGCGCGCTGGCCGCCGCCTCCGACCTTCTTTTGGACGAAGGCCAGCGGAATGAAATTGAGAAGACGACGGTGTGGCTTATGAACAGGCATCGCAAATTCCTCAGTTCACCGCAAAGGTCACGTTGAAGGCGGGGATCTTCTCGGTCTTGCCGCCAAAGGCCCGCTCGCGCTGGGTACCGTAAAGCGCGTCGATGACCCCGATGATGTATTTGTATTCGGTCTTGTTGTCGGTGTGCAGAATCGCGCGGTCCGTCTTCTCGTCCGTCGGTGCGGCATGCTGACCGTTCGTTTTCCACTCTTCGGTGATCTTGGTTGCGAGGTCGGGGAAGCGAATCACCTCGACGTTGTTCTGCACAATCTTCACTTCTTTGCGCGGAAGCTCAACCGAGTTGACGACCTGCTGGCCCTGCTTCCACTGCAGCACAAACTTTTCGGCGCCACGCATCTCGATGTGGAGATCCTTTGGCTTTGCTGAATCCACCGGAGGGTCATCGCTGGGCTTGCCTGGCACCTGTGCGTCAGCATTGAGCCGCGCCATGTGCGTCCACACCGCAGTGAGCAGCAGGAACGAGATCGTCACCAGAAGCAAGTCGATGAACGGGATCATGTTGATCTCGGCGTCGACCGCCCGCTTTTTACCGCCACCACCGCTTATGTCTACGCCAGCCATCGCGTTACCCTTCGAGGTAGAACGTCAACCATCTTGAACAAGCGAGCCGTCGACTCCCCAAACCGAGAGAACGACGGTCATCGCGTGTAAACGTCCGGCAAATCCACCGGCTACGCTTCTCACCAACTTCAACCACGCAACGACGGTCATCGCGTGTAAACGTCCGGCAAATCCACCGGCTACGCTTCTCACCAACTCAATCAACGTCAAGCGGCTTGCGGTACTCCCGCGAGGTTCACCTTTTGGCGATTCGTGAGAACAAGGTTCAGCACCTTGACGCTCACTTCGTTGATCTCGTCTTCCACTGACTGCGTCTTGCCGTTGAGAACAGCGAAGCCGAGCAGCGCAACGATTGCGACGAAGAGACCGAACCAGGTGCAGTTCATCGCCATCGAGATACCTGCAGCGAGGATGCGTGCCTTCTGGCTCGCGTCAACCGACTCACCGGCGACTGCACCGAAGCTGTCGATCAAACCACCGACGGTGCCGAGAAGGCCCGAGAGCATCGAGAGATTCGCCAACAGCGCCAGATAGCCCGTGCGCTTTGAGAGCTCAGGGAGCTCTTTAAGAGCAGCTTCGTCCATCGCAGCCTGAACCTCATCGTCAGGACGGTTGACCTTCAACAGGCCCGCCTGAACGATGCGCGCCACGGGGGCGTCGGCAGCGGAGCAGGTCTTGATGGCCTTGGAAACGTCGCCCGCAAGGATGCACTTCTGCATCGTCGCGAGGAACGCATCCTTGTTGACGGACTTGCTGTAGAGCTTCATCGCCCGCTCGACGATGATAGCGACCACGAAGGCCGACCAAACAACGATGAGCAACAGCATGATGCCTTCGCTGAACCCGCCAGCGAGCTTACGCACGATGCCGATCATGATCTTGTCTAACGCGCTCATCGACCTAGTCCTCCTTCAAACAAATGCTCGCCGTATTTGTTACGGCTCGAGTTACGAAACCTTGTTGGAAACGAAATTTTCTTGCAGGTAGCTCTCGCAAGGCGGCGTCACGTTATCTGAACGCAACGACCCAGCGCAAGCGCGCTCTGCAGCGCTTCGCGGAGCATGAACGTTACGACACGGAGACGTCAAGGCTCATTGGGTCTCAATAAAAACAAAATTGCTAACCAATTCCGGTGGTTCGCAACTTTTCCTTTGCAGCTGGAACTCGCGGAACCCTGTTTTTTTCGCATAACTGCGCGCTCTGAACCAGAAGCTCCGCAGTCTGATTGACTCTCGCGATCCCGAGGCGTTATCGTCGTCAACGTTGTTCCCGTTGCGGTTTGCGACGGTCGAAGTGTTGGCAGTGCCGCAGTATCGTTCTCGTCGGTCACCTCGCAGCGTTTGCGGGCTGCATTCGAACGGCGAACGGCGAGTTGGGATCAGGAAGGAGCGTCGGCGAAATGTTTGTGGTCCTTTTAGGGGTCGGGTCAGTCCTGTCAGGCGGAGAGCAGCAAGGCGCAGCAGGGGCCGGCGGTCACAGCTTGATCGACGTTTTCAGAGACCACCCGGTCTTCCTTAGCCTCAACTTGGTCTGCAGCGCGCTCGTCGTTGCGATGATCATCGAGCGCGTGGTCTTCCAGCTCACCAAGTACAGCGTGAACTCGAAAGAGTTTCTCGCGCAGGTAAAGAAGCTTGTTCTCGCAGGCAACATTGACCGTGCGATCAAGCTTTGCGAGGCGGGTGACTATCCGATTCTTCAACTTGTGAAGTCGGGCCTCACACACGCGAACAAGGGTCCTGACGACATCGACGCTGCGATGAGCGAGAAGCTGGGCGAGCTCAAGCCAAACGTCGACAAGCGCATCGGATCGCTCTGGTCACTTGCGAACATTGCAACACTCATCGGCCTTCTTGGCACGGTGTCGGGTCTGATTTCAACCTTCAACGCGGTTGCCGATCCGCGCATCAGCGCAGCGCTACGGCAGAGCAAGCTCGCGGGCGGTATTTCAGAAGCGATGATCAACACGGCCTTCGGTCTCGGGATCGCAGTGTCGTGCATGGTCGCGCATCTCTTCTTGCACCAGCGCGCGAAGAGCATTCAGCACGACCTCGACGCAACGCAAGAGCGCGTCTTCAACTTGCTCACGATCCAAACGCGGCCCGGCGGATTCTAACAGTGGATTCAAAAGGCAGATTCTAAGAGCAACCCCATGGCTGAACCCATCCGTGAACACGAGCGCGAGCAGCTAAACGCACTGCAACGCGCGAAGGTTCGCCGCTTATCTCAACCGAAGGAGCTCACCGACGAAGACGGGGGAGAGCTCAACGTCGTTCCGTTTCTTGACATTA